>CAJAHC010000138.1 GCA_903939355.1 uncultured Methylococcaceae bacterium
CTACAGCCTTCTTTCTTAACCAGGGGTTAAGTATCTTCTCATAGGTATTAGTAAAAAAATTCATCCATTTTAAAACAGGGGATGGAATAGTGTAAGCATCTTTTCCACAAACTGTATTGCGCTGCTTTGGCCAATTAATTGTATCAAAAGCTTCGTTATAAATTTCTTCTCTTAATGACAAAATCAATTCATTCTCAGGCGCTTTAATTCGCTGAGCATAACAATACGCCATGGGCAAATATACCATGCGACTATGACACCAATAACGCCAAGGATGAACCGGCAACCATTTGGGAAACAACCACATCTCCGGAAAGAGACTGTTAAAACCTTCCCATGCATATAAATTCAAAATGGAAAGATAAAATTTCCCCCATGATGGAATGCCGGTAGCTCCACCATGCTGACTAATCCATGTCCTAGCCCTTACCAACTGCTCATTATCCTTCTCAACTCCCAAAATTCGCAACGACACATATTGCATAACCGTACCAAACATTGTTGATTCGCCTTCAATATGCATGCCCCAACCAGCATCTTTATTTTGATGGTTGAATAAATAGATTTTCATCATTTCCTGATGCGCTTTAGGAAACGGTGTATCAGAAATATACGAAGCAATCAGTAAGCCGGGCAAAAGAAATAATGGGCCGCCATAGTCTCCCGGCCAATGACCTTCATCACTTTGTAAAAAAGTGAAATAATTAATTCCTTTAATCAGCGCATTCGTTATTTTCTGCTGTTCGGGATCTTCTGATTGCGGAATTTTTCCAGAAAACTCGTGAAACTTTGCATTAATAGCAGCATTTCTAAAAACCTTATCACCTGAGTTAGGATTGCTAAACTTGTCAAACTGGAAGTCTTGAGCAAACTGTTTTATTTCTTCAGTCGAAATATTGTCAGCATGCTGAAGATGTTTGCTCATATTCTTTGACTCAGACTTAAAAGCCCAAATATGCCTTCCTTTTTCAGTAAGTAGCTGCCAATTTTTCCAGCTTTTTTTTACATTCAGCATAGTTTTATGGGGTATTTTCTCGTAGTTAATCTATACAGATGTCATTTTACAAAAAAATGACCCCTGCAGTGCTTCTATTCACTTATTAAACAATGCAATACGAACCATTGCCATAAGGCCTTTCAGTTTTTTTAACAACCCAGGCTGACTGCGCAAGCGCTCATGACCAGGCAATAACTGCCCTTTAGCAAGCTTGCCTATTTTCATTTTTACAGCAGGATCAAGCTTGTTATCAGCAGCAAGTTCAAAAAACAAAGCCTTAACATTCCCTAAATCAAAGAAATCTCTTTGCCATTCCCACTTATAATTACCGCCATAACGAAACCAAGATCCGCCAATGCCTTCTACTTGATAATGCGTGCCGTCCTCCCGAAGAGCTGGCGAAACTTGATGCCAGAGACCAATCACTTCACCTTGCTTTTCATCAATTAAAATCCTGTGATAGGGATAACGCCATTCTTCAAAGCCCTCCATTTGAACGCCTAAAGCCCATTCTTCTATTTCTTTCCGACTTCGCGCGACAAATTCTTCGTTAGGTCCAATATTCCAGCGATATTCTGCATCATCAGTATACATCGCGCCCAAATATTTCGGCCAGTTACCTGCCTTTTCAGCATCGCGATTCGCCTGCAACCAACGTTCCACCATTTCTTCAAGTTCTGCTCTAGGATATGCAGCCATTTATTATCTCTGTTAATCGTTTATTTGAGTTCTATTGTAATTGCTTTTGTTGGACAATATTTTTCAGCTTGCCGAGCTTTTGCTAGTAACTCCTGAGGTGGATTTTCCTGCAATACCGTCACATTTCCTGCATCATCAACCTGAAACAATTCTGGCGCCTCTGCCATACAGGTCGCATGCCCTTGGCAAAGTTCCCTATCGATTTTTATATGTAGACCGGAAACTGACTGCGCACCTTCTTGCTCTCTCTTTTTCTCTGACTCTGCAACCGCCCCTTTAATTTCCATGCGTTTTTTGTAGCGAACACGACAAGGCGATACTGGCTGCACCACCATTTGCGTAAAATCGTCCTGATAATTATCTTTATCGCCTATCAGTTCGAAGGTGTATCGACGCAATAAAATGCTAAAAATTGCTTTTAATTGCAACATGGCAAAGGCATTGCCCGTGCATTTATGCTTGCCACCACCAAAGGCTATCCAACTAAATGGCTTAGCATCTTCCTGACGTGCCTCTGAATAACGACCAGGATCAAACTTTTCAGGATCGGGAAAAACATCTGCAATTCGGTGAGATACACGCGGCGAAGCACAAACATATTTACCGGCTTTTACCGTATAACCTTTAAAGTGAAAATCTTTCATCACCTTACGAATTAAAAATATCAACGGTGGATGCAAGCGCAAGACTTCTTTAATGGTACTTTCCAATGCCGGAATTTCACGTAACGATTGAAAAGTCACTTCCCCGTCAACACCAAAGTGCGTATCCAGCTCCTTCAGCACCAAATTCAACTGCTCTGGACGCCGCGCCAACTCCAATAAAGTCCATGCGGCTGTGCCAGCTGTTGTGTGATGCCCAGCGAATATAGTGCCAATTAACATACCTGTTATTTCATGCGCAGATAAATGACTACCATCGTCATATTTAGACTCGATGAGTAATTGGAATGCATCTTCACTTTTTTCTGTTTTCTGCGCCCTTTTAGCAATAATACCTGTTACTAACTCTTGCAATCTCACACGAGCCTTATCACGACGACGAAATACTGGTAAAGGTAGGTAAGGAAAAACAAAAGCCAAAGGATTCACGCCTTTCTCAAGATCATGATAAATTTTTGCAAACTCTTCATTGAGCTCATAACGGAATTCATCACCCAGCAAACAATGGCTAGAGGTATATATCGTGAGTTCTTTCATAAACTCAAGTATATCAATTTCACCGCTGTCGCCCCAATCAGCCACCATTTGCTCGACTTCTTGCACTATAACTTGGGCATAACCGCGCATTGGCTTATCACGTAACACAGGCATAAGCATTTTAAGCTGTTGATCTTTTTTATGCGGTGGCGCATCAAAAACCACACCTTTTCCAAAAATAGGCGTCATTATTTTATAGGCCTGACTTTGATCCAATTGAGCATCCGCCGCCCTAAAAAAGGCTTCATTCGCTTCAGGACCTGTCATTAAAACCATCTTTTGATGAAACATTCGAAACTCGCCAATTTCTCCCAGCGTATTTCTAAGTGTCATCATGTACTGAAAGGGATTTTTTCCGAAGCTGAGCATATGCCCAAAAATAGGCAGTGCACCCGGCATTTTAGGTGGCTCTTTGCCGGAAGCATCAGGTTTTTCGGTATTTGTCGTATTCATAAAACTCGATCTAAATAATGAGGTGTGTATTAAGGAATACTAAATCGATATACCTAGATCACCCAGAAAGCAGAACCCTTTAAATATCATAGGATAATGCAAAGCAAGGCTCAATTTTACGCGGTGACTGATCAATGCACAAACCTTTCTGACGTAATCGATTATCTACGCTCACCCTAAAATTTAGCTTTCTTGATGTGCCTCTGAAAATAAAAAGGTCTTTTTTATGTCGACTTGCGCATTAATCGACCTTTGTTAAACAACGACACAGCGAACTATTAACTTGCGTAGAAATTTACCCACACACACAAAATAAATGGAACGGCCAACAGTATAAATATCAAAAATGTAAGCACGCTTCTATTTTACACCTGTCAATATCTATTTTTTCAAAACTCCATGTAACTTCTTCAACAACTTAGATATCTCACTCTTTGCCTGTTTTTGCCCAACAGAATGTTTTAAGCTACTACCAAACCCAGCAACTTGATCGGTAAAAGTTCGGTTGGCATAGAAAACCAATGAGCCATCAAGATAAGGTAAACAAGCTATGACTAGTTGATTAGAATTGTAAGAATGGCCAGCATAAAACTGTCGAGAAAGAATTAATTCACCGGTTTGCGTGCTAAATATAATTCGATGTAATAAAATTGGCGTGGGTCGACTTTCGACTTGACGATTACGCCAAATAAATGACTCCTCTGCACCGCTAGGTAAAGTTACAGGGTAATTAAGCCAAGCCTTATAAAGCTCTGGAAAATATCGAGATAAAATCTTACTATCCTGGGTAGCAAATCGAAGCTCTCCCCCAGGATTAGCTTCGGTGCCATTTCCACGATCATAGGTTAAAATGCCTTTTAGGCCGTTTTTTTGATAAGCTTGCCAACGTTGCATTAATATATTTCTATAAGCTTGTGATGCCGAATCCGGCCCTGACGAACCAATAGAATGAAGAGATCGAAATTCATCTGTCGATAAATTAAATTTGCTACCAGGTTGTGCCGCCAAGAAATTAGTAGCTTCTTCATCCCCTGCTTTGAATCCAAATCCTTTAAACGTCTCTGGAGTTGCCTTTTGTGGAATAACTCCCTCTGCAGTAATCTCCCCATCTATTGATAATAAGTTTTTATTCTTGATAACGCTCATTACTTTAGCGGGTGCGGCCGGCAAATACATTGCTACGCCTGCTGCCAACTCTTTTTCATCGCCTTCTGCGACGTCAAAAAAAATAATTTCGCCTTTATTCAAGCTGGCAAAGTTTTCTTGCGTAATTCCGAGTTGTTGACTCAAATCTTCAGCGCTTGGTAAATTATTAGCCCATACAGAACCGATGGTATTCAACGCCAACAATAAGATTATCCAAGTGTTAGCCTTATATTTTTTGCTTACTAAGTCGCATACTGAAACATATTTCTTTACCATTGGATAACCTCTCTCATAAAAAATAAAATGTTAAGCAGAACCTCTTTATTCTGACAACTCTAGAAATACTTTGGTTTAACGTTACTGTTTTCCAAAAAAATCATATCTTGTCTTCCCAATCCATTATTAATCGCTTAATTTCCTTATCATTTGGTAAAATTTCGACTGCTTTTCTGGCATAAGCAAGCGTAGCTTTATCATCACCCATTGTTCAAATAGCGTTAACCGGCGAACTGAGCTCTATAAAGGGCAAGTAGTTGCTTTTTGAGTATCAAAATTTTCAGTATCATGACATCAAATACACATCACATTCCTCCTTAGCGCGAAGTTTTAGTCAGTGGTGATCTCGGGAATCCGTGCGTGCGAGGCCTTGCTGAAACAGCTTACTCAATTACCCTGGATCGTAACAATCGGTGGCTGAATCTTTTCTTCTTTTTCCGCCAAGGTCATAATTATCATTAGAAAAGTAAAGACACCTTTTGATTTAAAGTCACGATTGTCTATCCAATACCAATAATCGTTATACTTGACAGCTGCGAACACATCTATTGGCCGCGACTTATCCGCATGAATCCTTAATAGTGGTTGCAAAGACGAACCGATACCTGACGACTCAGAAACTGGAGGATAAGTGCGGCGTTCAGCTATGTGAGTACTCGGCACCTGAACATCAGCCCCAAGCTCTTTTAGAATTTGTAATCCTGATCGTGTTTGCACAGCAATAACATCGTCTTTATCAGAAATCCCTCCGTAGATAATCTTAAACTCTTGCTGATCAGGCCGCAAACCCAAAAGCTTCCTGACTAATTCCCTATCAGCTTGAATCTCAAGAGGAAGATTCTTTTTACTGATCGTCATTATCGTGCCTATTTGTTTTGACTCTTGGGACATTTCTACCCGCAAACCAATAACACGTGAGGCCTGGAGGCGTTGAAGTGCTTCCAATAACCTGACAAAATCCGGATCTGGCGGATAACCACGCAAGCCACCCATGCCATTTGAAACTCCATTGATCTTTTGAACGCCTATCTGAAACAATAGGTCCACAGGCCAACCTTGTTCAATAACCATAAATAATGCTGGCGGAGGTATCGGCGTCAGCAGGACATGCATAAAATGTGAGCCCGTCATAGGAGTATATGTGATCGTCGGCCGATCCGTATATCGACCGGTCGTTCCCAGACTAAATATATCGCCATAGGCACTTGAGGCACTTAGTGATCCACCCATGGCAATCGTGCCCTCCAATTGGTAGCCACTAATAATCTGGCCCACTTCCAAAAAAATCGGCGTATCAGCATAGCGCATCTTGACAATATTAAGCAGTGTTTGCTGTTTCCAAGAACTGGCAATGGCATTGATATAATCAAAACGATCACGATCCATACTCTGAGGTCCAAAACTTGCGCACCCAGAAAAACCAACTAAGATACACCCCGCTAACAATAGGCATCTTGTCGATATCCCGGTGCCAGATACTTGTTTTTTGTTTATACAATCTTTTAATTGATGACCAAACCAATCCATCATATGAATCTGCAAAAAATAATTGCTGGTTTTTTATAGAGATCCGTTGAACACATCGCCTCAACTCTCAAGATAAACTTCCAGACGTCCCTCCCTCACAGCTTGGACAAATGCCTTATAGTCCAGCTCATTCTGATCAGCATAAGCCACTGAAAAATCTACCAAGGCTTCATCAAAATCGTCTTTCTTACCCAAATACCCGGCAATTTTTGCAGAATCACCAGAACGAGCATGAGCACCTGCAAGGGCCCAGCCACAAGTTTCAGCATATAAATTCATCACAGCTGGTTCAAACAATTCAACCATTGGTTTAATTTTCATATCGCGCATTTGTCGAATATAAAACTGGTTTCCCGTATCACTCTCTGTCCAGCCGAGAAAGATGTCAGAAACAGACTGCATCAAACGTTGCCCCATAGCCACGCGCTGTCCATGATTAGAATAAATGCTCTTGCCGGCATAAGGCTCAAGTACAGACGCTTGAGCCTGCTTGACTTGAAGAAACAGTGGATCATCTGCACCACCCATCAGAAGAATAATGCCACAACGAGACCCGACGCTGCCAATCCCGACCACTTTCATAGCCATATCTTTAAATTCATAATGATCCAGCAATAATCGCCGATCTTCAGATAACGTAGCACGATAGTTCTCAAATGCATCACGCACACGAGCCTCAACCACCCCCTCTTCCTCAGCTTGGTGATGAAAAATTAAAGGTGGATTATCACGAATCCGATGAACGCCACCCTCAAAGGTAACTAGTTCGGGAAAATCCTCATCCAGTACATCTCGATCATGAGCTCTGGCAACACGCTTTTTGGCTCTTGTTTTAGTCGCCTCATCCTCAATTTGCTCCAATAATGCATCCGCGTCAATACTGAAATACCACAAATCTAATACACTCATTTTGGAAAATACCCTCATATGCTCGCGATAACTCCGTACACAACTCTGTGCTGCCTCGCGTGCTTCTTCCTTAGTGAATCCATTATGCTGCCCAGCCACCACAAAACTGGTAGTCAGACGTTTAATATCCCACTCCCAAGGTGCCGGTAAGGTTTCATCAAAATCATTGATGCCAATGACCAACTGCCTTTCCGGTGTGCCAAAACCTCCGAAATTAAGCAAATGGCAATCTCCACAAGCTTGCACTCGAATACCCGTAGATGGCAAACATGCAAGATCAGCCGCCATAATAGCCGCCGTGCCACGATAAAAAGCAAATGGTGATTGTATCATCCGACCATAGCGTATTGGCAGCAACTCAGGAACCCGGCCTATACCTGATTCAATCAGTTGCTCAACCGGATCACGGCGTTGAATTGGGGAGCGCCACTTTCCATGGCTGGCCAACGGCACCGAAAGACGCATGGCCTTACCTTCGTCCCTACGATCTGTCCTTGAACGACGATCTACCGAAATGGGCTCGGCAATCTTAATCGCGTCAGTAGATTTACGACCCTTTTTCGTAGAAGCATTTTTTTTCATTTTTATTCTCTTAGCGTTAAGTATTAGTTAAAGATCTCATGATGAAAATAGATAAATTATGCTTAAATCAGCCTACTTTGGTGTGCTTATAGTTCTTTAATTTCTTTTACTGGATTACAATAAAATACTAAGTAAACGCTTAACAATATCCTCTAGGGAAATCAACGTTAAAGCTAATGGTAACAATGGTGCCAGCACGGCCATGGCAGTTTTTAGCACTACAGTCTTGTCAAAAGGAAATGGTCGCATACTTTGAACCACGTCAAAACTGCCGGCCAAATCATTGAGTGATTGAATATCGCCACTACCGATAAGCTCTTCATCCGGAGGAGCTCCACCGCGCAGCCATTTTTGATCAAACCTCTCAACATAATGACTCGCCAGTGCACCATACTCAAGCAAACCCTGCCGCTTGGTTTTAGCCAAACGGGGAATGAAAACACACAAGGGTCCAAGTACAAGCGATACTAACAAAATTACTCCAGCGATAATCTCCGGCTTAAAGTCCATCAGGTTATCCCCTTCGTAAAAAATGTGATTGCCAATCTGTCCTGCCAGCAAAACGCCTTGCGCCAACAGTAATGGCATAAATGCTGCCGTACATTCTCCGAGAAAACCAAGACCACCGGCACGATCAGGATGAGTCGGCACTAAATGCAACTCCATACGAGAAACTCGCCACAGAAACTGAGCCCAGATAAAAATTCGGAAATACCAACGCAATAACAAGAACTGAAAAACCGGGATACTTATATAGACATACCAATAACCTGCCAGAGTGAATCGATGCTCTCCCTCTACTACACTCGCATACCAAGTCGCCGCTTCCAATGCCAATTGACTGGACCATAAATAATGTCCGGTCGTCAACACCAAAATAATCAGCAAAATTTCGATCACCATTGAGTTACGCAAGCTCAATGCAGAGGCAATAATCCCTTCAAATTCCGGGCGATCTCTCTTTGAAACAATCCCCCGATCAATAAATTGCCAAACTATTGGCCTGATCCTTAAATGAACAACTAGCTCGGCGATCAAAAGCAACGGTAAGGCCACCAAAAAACGTAAGTGAACATCCAGATCATAAAAGAAAGGAACTTTACTTTCACTTTCCAGAACTTCACCAGAAAATACCGAAAACAACAAAAGGGGGAACCAAGTGAACAAAGAAATAACCACTACGCGTCGTTTTAACAAACCAAGCGTATCCGTATTAATACGCGCAGAAATGAAAAACTGGAAAAGTGGCCCACCCAGTACCAAAGAGAAATTATTAGCTAGTTTGCTACCATTTATAGGACTCATACCGCTATTAACATTCTTGTTTTTCACTTAACTTCTTTCACAAACTCACAACGTTGCTTAATCAGTGGCGAAGCTCCGACATTTCCAATACCTTTGGCAATCATGGCAACAACACGATCATCAGTATCGTAACCCACATGGGCTTCCATAGGATTAGCCAAATCAGTCATACCAAAAGCATCCATTACTTTAGCAATATTAATATTCACGTTGGTAATTTGAGCACAAAGCCGAGAATCAATATATTTTGATGCAAACCCAGGCGGTATACCATAACTTAACAAATCATTAGGATCACTAAAAGCAATAATATCGGTTTCACTGACCATACGCTTTTTATAATTAGCCCCATTGGCATCACAATAACTCGTTTCCTGTCCCGCCACTTCGGGAAGCTCCCGACCCATTTGCAACATAGGTAGTTGATTCGATAGCATGAATATGGAAATGTGTTTTTGTTGTAATGCGTTAACAGCTTTGCTTGTCACAACA
>CAJAHC010000139.1 GCA_903939355.1 uncultured Methylococcaceae bacterium
CACTTCTATTCCAAGAATAATCTTTTTTCATTCCATTAATTTGTAACTGTTTCCAGTTCCTTGAATCCTCATAAACAATCAGTGCGCGCTTGATTGCCTCCATTAACGAACCAGTTGTTGGCGCCTTAAAAACAAAGCCTGTTGCCGTCTTATTTTTAAGAGTTTCTGGCAAGGTATCAACGACAGTATCTGCCAAACCTCCAGTTCTTGTGACTATTGGAACAGTTCCATACCTTTGACTATATAATTGGTTTAGACCACAGGGCTCGAACCGTGAGGGCATTAAAAAAATATCCGCTCCGGCTTCAAACTGATGCGCAATTGCTTCATCATACCCCAGATTAATCACCATTTTTTCAGAATGAATTTTTGCAAACTGAGATAATTGTTGCTCAAGTAGCTTATCACCTTTGCCAAGCAACAAAAATTGCAGAGGGAGCGTCAGCATTTCAGGAAGGCACTCTAATAAAATGTCTATGCCTTTTTGCTCAACTAAACGACTGATAAGAACAAAAATTGGGATTTTGTTATCAACGGGTAGATTATATTTAATCTGCAGAGCCGTTTTGTTAAGCTTTTTTTTATGTAAAGTTGAAGCGTCATAACACGCACTAATATTAGTGTCAGCTTGCGGATTCCAATGATCCGTGTCTATACCATTTACAATACCCGTCAAATATTTTTGTCGATAACTCAACAAGCCTTCAACCCCATAGCCAAAGTCAGCTGTCTGAATTTCATTGGCGTAGGTTGGACTTACCGTTGTAATACGATCAGCATAAGCTAAACCACCTTTAATAAAAGACAGCATTCCATTAAACTCAATGCCATTGGGACTCCATAATCGACTAGGCAAATTCAACAATACTCTGGTCTCTTTTGAAAACAAACCTTGATACGCCATATTATGTATTGTAAAAATCGTGGCTGGTCGAGGATGTTTCTCTAAAGAAAGTAGAGCCGGCACAAGTCCAGTCTGCCAATCATTGCAATGAATAATGTCAGGTGCCCATTCCAAGTAACCTCTATTCATTGCCACTTCAACAGTAATGCGACAAAAAAAAGCAAAGCGTTCAGCATTATTTACCCACGGCTTACCTTGTTCATCAACGTAAGGATTACCTGGATAACCAAAGAGCTCTGGGCAATCTACCAGCCAAACTGGTACTTTAGTTCCTGGTAGTCGAGTTTCCAAAATATGCGCATTAATATTATTAACTCGTACCGTACTTTTGTAGTAAATTTCCCCTATCGTTTTTATGGCCTGATAATTAGGCATTATTAAACGCACATCGACACCCATTTCAATCAATGCCTTAGGTAAACTACCAGAAACATCAGCAAGCCCTCCAGTCTTAATCAAGGGGTGTGCTTCACTGGTCACAAACAGTATTTTTTTCATAGTAAACTTTAACGAAACACCAAAATGCTAGTGCAAAACAAATTTAAGCCCTATTAATAGCAAGATACAAGCTAAAACTGGACGTAAAAATTTTTCCGGGATCTTTGCGCTTAAATGACTACCTATCCAAATACCCGGCAAGGAACCAATCAGTAAACTACCTAACAAGGCTAAATCCACATTTCCTAAACTCAAATGTCCAATACCGGCAACTGCGGTTAATGGAATTGCATGAGCTAAATCAGTACCAACAATTTTGAGTGTAGTCATTCTGGGATAAAGAAATAATAGTGCAACCGTACCTAAAGCACCTGCACCCACTGATGAAAGTGTTACCAATACACCTAATACAGCACCTATTAATATTGTCACCGGTATTTGTAATTTCTTAAAGCGTCCGGCATTTTGAGGAGTACTATGCTCGTCATCAATTGGGGCAAGCTTTGCCTTCCTACTCAATATTACACTACGCACAATTAGCGCACAGGCCGTCAATATAAGTGCAATACCCAAAGTAAATGTAATGGCACCTG
This sequence comes from uncultured Methylococcaceae bacterium, assembly GCA_903939355.1. Lineage (GTDB taxonomy): Bacteria > Pseudomonadota > Gammaproteobacteria > Methylococcales > Methylomonadaceae > Methylobacter_C. Next base: position 1,936 of record CAJAHC010000139.1, read on the forward strand.
TCGTTTCCTTACCAACTGCCATGTACTGTTTAAGTATAAATAGAGTAATTAAAGCAAAAGGTATGCTTCCCAACGCCATCCAACCCACAATTCTCCAATCAACCGAACCATGTTTACCGTGATGTACCCAGACACCACCAGTTTTTGTTATAGCCGCAAATAAAAGATCTGTGCCCACAGCAACAGCCGGATTGAAACCAAATAAAAAAACTAATAAAGGTGTCATCAGAGAACCTCCTCCTACACCGGTAACACCAACCAATAACCCTACTACAAATCCGGAAATCGTATAGCCCAAATTCATTAACACCAACCTTATGGTTTATTTATATTTATTTAAAAACTATCCGTTTTATTATCAAATAGCTTAACTGCATTAAGACTATATCAGCTATTTTATAATGTATTTAACGATAAATTTGATATGTAAATCTTATGTAGTGTTATTAAGTGTGCGAAAAATCGCTCAAAGACTTGACCATCAAAAACAACCTAAGATAGTAACATCAAGACCACAACTAAAAATTTCACTACAGGGTACTTAAAATTAGCGCGCATAACACCTTACCGTGTGTTAAAAAATATCTTTTAACAATACTATGTAAGTAGGTAAATACTAAAAATTAAGAAGTTATCGGTTTAATGCTAATGTTCGGCACTTCGACAATAAAAACAAGAGGGAGGTTGGCTGATACAGCCAGCTATTAGACTAGCTGGTTACTTAATAAATGATGCCTGAGTTTTTTTACAAAAAACTTAGCTTAAAGCGCACTATAACTATCCACGCTTATTAGCTTTACGACTTAACTGTATACTTGCAAGCGGCTTTATTTCAACCGATCCAGTACCACTAATACCTAATTCTTTAGCCGCTGCGTAAGACAAATCCATCGCTCTGCTTGAGTTAAATGGTCCGCGATCATTAATGCGCACTATAACAGTGCGATTATTTTTCAAATTAGTTACTTCAACGTAAGAGGAAAGTGGTAATGTTTTATGTGCTGCAGTCATTGCATACATGTTGAATTTTTCACCATTAGCCGTTCTTTTTCCATGGAATTTTGAGCCGTACCATGAAGCAGTACTGTGGTGATGGTTTATTGATTTATGCTTGTGTGCGTTATGACGGGGAGCTGCCTCCGCCGATTGAATTGGATTAGAAAAATAACCAGATATAACAACAAAAAAAACTGCTATCATCAGTTTATTCATAAATAAAAACCTTTTTTAATTAAAATCCATGACCCATTTAAACACTGGTCATTTATAAAAAACTATACCGTCAGGTTATGTCCAACGCCTGTAGTTCTTCATCTTTTCTACTAAAGCAATTGTTTTGCTCTCATATTTTCAACGTTAACTTTTTAACGTGAGGTGATTTTAACTTAAGTAGTCTTAAGGCTACCTTAAATAAGATAATAGGGGCTTACAATTACTAGTCCATTAACAATCATAAGGTTACGCGCGCGTAATAAATCAATTAATCTTTAACGATGCTAGGGCGACCCAACTTAGTGTTAAACTCACTAAATTGTAACCATCCTAAACTTTCAACTGTTGCCCCAACGGGCTTATATTCAGCGCCTATGTAGCCGGAATAAGTTGATTTATCAATGCCAGAAAAAATCTGCTGAAAGTCAATTTTTCCAGTGCCCGGCTGCCCACGTCCAGGGCAATCTGCGAATTGAATATGTCCTATTTTATCAACGTACCGAGCAATAAATTCCATGACTTTCTCTCCCATCATCTGCATGTGATAAATATCATATTGCATATATAAATCAGTTAAATCTAATTCATTCAATATGCTCAACATTTGTTCTCCACTATTGACAATAACTCCAGGCATATCGAAGCTGTTGATGGCTTCAAAGACTGTTTTAATGCCCAATGGAGCAAAAGCTTCAACTGCAAAATGTAAATTTTCTTTAAACGTATTCAAGTAATCTTCTTTACGTTTGTTATTAAAACAACGTCCCGGTAAGACATTAATAAAATGAGGCTTTACTATCTTTGCATATTTTGTTGCTTGGGCGACTGCCTCGTAGAATTGATCTTGCTTTTCAGGCACACAAGCAAGTCCTTCACCTCCTGTCAACAGATCATCTGCAGCTACATTGAATAACACCAAACTCAACTGTTGCTGTTCTAAGGTCTTTTTCAAAAAAGACGCATCGAGCTCGTAAGGAAATTGTATCTCAACCGCATCAAAACCTTTATTTTTAGCAACCTTGAAACGATTGATCAGTGCCGTCTCAGTAAACAATAAACTTACATTAGCGCTAAAATTAAGCATCGTATTGGGTGAATAATTTAATTAACGTAGAAGGATCATGCTCTAAATAACCATGACTGCCATGCAATCGCATAAGTTGCGCCGCCAAAGCAGACATAGGGATGGCGTTACCTTGTTTAATAGATAACTCGAGCGCCATATTTAAATCCTTTAACAAAGTACTTACTCGCCATTTAAGCGGCTCAAAGTCTGCTAACGCCATTTCAGGACCCAAAATTTGCAAAGGCTTTGAATCAGCAAACCCCCCATGTAGTGCTTGCGGTATTTTTTCAACGGCTACTCCTGCCTTCTTAGCCAGAGCTATCATTTCTGCAATAACGATAACATTACAACTAACTATCATCTGATTACAAATTTTAGTGACTTGGCCACAACCCAACTCTCCCATATGGGTAAATTGTTGGTATAACGGCGCTAAAATAGTACGAGCAATACTTACGTTTTCTGAACTGCCACCTGCCATAATTGTCAGACTGCCCTGTTCAGCTCCAACAACCCCACCAGAAACTGGAGCGTCCACCCAGTTCATGCCACATTTGTCTTTTAAAACTGATGCCAACTGTCTGGTGTTATCTGGATGAATACTGGATAAGTCGATGAGTAACTGATTTACTAAGCCATTTTCCACAATGCCTTTATATATAACTGACTCAACAGCAACTGTATCAGTCAAACATAATAAAATCACTTGAGATGCCTTAACTAATTCGGCAATAGAAGCACACACTTTGGCTCCTGCATCTGCCACTTGCACCAATTTATCAGGACTGCGATTCCATACGTTAACGTTATAACCTGCTCCCAACAACCTGAGCACCATTGGTCTACCCATTAAACCAATACCAATAAAGCCAAGAGTATTTTTTTTATCTGTCATAATTTTTCTTAAAATATTAATTTAGGAATCATAGTGTTTAAACTTAAAAAGCTTAAGCAACAAGACGTTGTTAATAATAATACAAAAACCTGATTTTTAGCTCTCACAATTCAAGTATATCTAGGCGTTAACTGATTTTAGAGTAAAGTGGAACACTCCCGGAAGGTTAGCCTTATACTTACTAAAAGTTTCTCCTGCAACAGTCCTGGAATAGTTTATCTTCATAATAATTCTATTTAGAATTGACGCCTATATTTTTTCTCTATATTATTTGTCAGTTATGTTAGATCGATTACCTGAATATATAGACCCCTTTAACTTGGCCGATAAACGCGGTGAATTAAAGGGACAAATGCCATTAAAAAGTCTGGATCGTCTAGCAAAAATGCTAATAAACGACGCCGGAGCGGTTGACGTTGATCTTTTTTTTGGTCGTGAAGGACGTCTGGCTAAAGTTGAAGGTCACATAGAGGCGGTTTTAGAGCTTCAGTGCCAAAACTGTCTAGATGCAGTTAAATGGCCTATTGATTGTGAAATCAAACTAGGCATTGTTGCCTCAATGGATCAGGCCGATAGATTACCTGAAGATTATGAACCATTAATGGTTGATGAAGAAAAGATTCAACTCAAAAAGATTATTGAAGACGAGATATTACTGAATTTGCCGGCATTTCCAAAACACCAGCATAATTGTATTGCCAAAAAAGATGACAATACCAGCATAAATCTATTAAAGGATGACGAGTCGTCATTCCCTGAAAACCCTTTTTCCATTTTAGCCAAACTTAAAAACACTGGAGATTTATAATGGCCGTACAAAAAAGCAAAGTTTCCCGATCTAGACGTGGTCAGCGTCGCTCACATGATGCTTTAACAAGCAAAGCATTGTCTCAAGACCCTATTACTGGTGAAATGCATTTACGTCACCACGTAACGCCAGGCGGCTACTTTAAAGGACGCCAAATTGTAGGCACAAGCGACGAAGATTAATAATCTTTCTGTGTTGCAATGATGCTATGCCGAGCCAATTCTGGTTCGGCCTCCTTCAATAACTGCGGAGCTGTTCATCAACGTGAGTTTAACAATTTCAATTGATGCAATGGGCGGGGACCATGGTCCTAAAGTCACTATTCCAGCATCATTGGATTGCTTAAAAAACAATCCAGAATTAAAACTAATCTTGGTTGGCAACGAAACTGTTATTCAACAGATGCTGCCTAAAGACCTGACTGCCTATCAAGATAGGCTCACAATCCATCATGCATCGCAATATGTAGACATGGATGAATCTCCCTCTAAGGCACTTAAAAACAAAAAAGATTCCTCAATGCGTGTCGCCATCAATCTGGTTCGTGATGGGCATGCAAACGCTTGCGTGAGTGCTGGCAATACTGGTGCATTAATGGCAACAGCTCGCTTTGTTTTAAAAATGATTCCAGGAATTGATCGCCCAGCGATTATTTCTACACTCCCCTCAATTCATGGTCACACCCACGTGCTAGACCTAGGCGCCAATGTAGATTGTACTGCAGAACATCTTTTTCAATTTGCTGTTATGGGCAACGAACTAGTAAAGGCTGTTGAAGCAATTGATAATCCAAAAGTTGGCTTATTAAATATCGGTGAAGAAGATACTAAAGGTAATGAACAGGTGAAAGCAGCTGCAAAACTCTTAGAAAATTCATCGCTAAATTATATTGGTTATGTAGAAGGCAACTCACTAAATGCTGGCCCGATAAAAGTTGATTTAATTGTTACTGATGGTTTTGTTGGCAACGTAGCACTTAAATCCATTGAAGGTGCTGCCAAGATGATTGGTACAACATTAAAAGAAGCTTTTGGGAGAAACATCTTTACTAAAATAGCAGGCTTAATTGCCTACCCGGTCCTCAAATTATTTAAGCAACGCATAGACCCCCGCTTATATAATGGTGCAAGCTTTTTAGGTCTTCGCGGGCTTGTAATTAAAAGTCATGGTGGTGCAGATGCTCTTGCTTTTAAAACAGCTATTCAACTTGCCGAAATTGAAATTAAAAAAGATGTCATTAGAAAGATTAGCGAGCAAGTAGAGAAAATATTGGCTCATAGAGAAATCACATGATTCGTTATTCAAGAGTAGTTGGTACGGGTGGCTATCTGCCAGAAGAAGTTCGTACAAATGAACAAATATCAGAAACTGTTGATACTTCAGACAGTTGGATTTATGAACGAACCGGCATTAAAAGCCGCCGAATTGCTGGCGCACATGAATCTGCAGCAAGCATGGCTGAAATTGCTGCTAGACAGGCTATCGAAGCTGCTGGTTGTGATCCGCAAACCATCGATTTGATCATTGTTGCAACAGGCACGCCTGACCTAGTTTATCCGAGCACAGGTTGTTTACTACAACAGCGCTTAGGCATCAAAAATGCCGTTGCATTTGATGTGCAAGCGGCTTGTTCAGGGTCTATTTTTGCCTTAAGTATTGCCGATCAATATATTAAATCAGGTGCTGCTAAAACAGTACTTGTCGTTGGCTCTGAAATTTGCTCACGCATTGTTGACTGGACCGATAGAGGCACCTGTATTTTGTTTGGAGATGGCGCAGGAGCCCTTTTATTAAGTGTCACAAATGAGCCTGGGGTATTATCTACCCATATCCATTCAGATGGTGACTTCAAGGATCTTTTGTATTGCCCGCTACCACAAACATCTGTAAATAAAAACGAACAGGAAGCAGGTTACATCAGTATGCGTGGTAACGAAGTCTTCAAAGTTGCTGTTAATACACTAGGCCGAATTGTCGATGAAACGCTAGAAGCAAATAATATGGATAGATCTGAAATTGATTGGCTAGTTCCCCACCAGGCAAACATAAGAATTATTGCGGCTACTGCTAAAAAATTAAAAATGTCCATGAAGCAGGTTGTGGTGACGCTCGAAACTCAGGGCAACACCTCATCCGCTTCGGTTCTGCTTGCCTTTAACGAAGCTGTTCGTGATGGCCGTATTAAACGAGGACAAGTAGTTTTACTTGAAGCCTTTGGTGCAGGATTCACCTGGGGCTCTGCATTAATTAAATACTAATTAAATCCCTTATCAATATGAACGAACAGACAAACAATTTAGCTTTTATTTTTCCTGGACAAGGATCTCAATCCTTAGGCATGTTGAAAGACTTAGCTAATAGTCACATTGAAATAAAACACACTTTTGAACAAGCATCTGAGGCATTAAGTATCGATTTATGGGCTATAGTTGCAGATGGCCCAGAAGAGGCACTTAATCAAACGCAAAATACCCAGCCCGTAATGCTGGCTGCCGGCTTTGCAGTTTGGGAGGTTTGGTGCAAACACAGTACTATTCGACCAAAATGGATGGCCGGCCATAGCCTTGGTGAATATACAGCACTCGTTTGTTCAGGTGCGCTGTCCTTTGAAGAAGGCATAAAACTCGTTGCAGTAAGAGGGAAATTAATGCAAGAAGCCGTGCCAGCTGGAATTGGTTCGATGGCTGCAATTTTAGGACTTGAAGATCAACAAGTTGTTAATATTTGTGCTCAAGTTGCCGAACATGAAGTTGTCTCTGCCGTTAATTTTAACGCACCCGGGCAAGTTGTCATTGCTGGCAATCTAGCTGCAGTTGAAAGAGCTATGCTTGCAGCAAAAGACATGGGAGCCAAGCGAGCCATCCTATTGCCAGTTAGTGTACCTTCTCATTGCGCACTAATGAAATCAGCCGCTGAAAAACTTGATACGTATCTCCTTAATACAGTTGTCGCTAACCCTAAAATGACTGTCATTCATAATGTAGATGTTGCTTCACATAGCTCACCCGAACAAATTCGCGTGGCGTTATCACAGCAGCTATATCAACCTGTACGATGGGTAGAAACCATTAAACTATTGAATGACCAAGGCGTTACCCGCTTTGTTGAGTGCGGGCCCGGCAAGGTATTAGTCAGTTTAAATAAACGTATAGTCAAAGATGCTGAGCATTTTTCTATCTATAATTCTGAAACATTAACTGAGGTGTTGGAGCAATTCAATGACTAAGCAAATAGCTTTAGTAACAGGGGCAAGTCGAGGTATCGGCAAAGCGATTGCCGAAAAATTAACTGAAGATGGTTTTTTTGTTGTAGGCACCGCAACATCGGATGAAGGTGCCGACTCAATTTCTACTTATTTAGCTGATAACGGTAAAGGCCTTAAGCTTGACGTAGCCGATAGCGACTCAATCACAGCTGTTATTAAAACAATTAATGATGAGTTTGGCATACCTACAGTATTAGTTAACAATGCAGGTATAACTCGAGATAACTTATTGATGCGAATGAAAGATGATGAATGGGATGATATTATCAGCACTAATCTAACATCTGTTTTTCGCATGAGTAAGGCTGTTTTACGTGGCATGATGAAAGTTAAATCAGGTCGCATTATAAATATATCATCCGTAGTGGGATTTACTGGTAATGCGGGACAAGCCAACTACGCAGCAGCAAAAGCCGGGATGATCGGCTTTGCCAAATCAATGGCAAAGGAAGTTGGTTCACGAAACATCACTATTAACACCGTTGCACCTGGATTTATAGATACTGATATGACCAGAGAATTAAGTGACGAGATTAAGGATACCTTATTATCATCGATTCCTTTGAATCGCTTAGGAAAGGGCAAAGAAATTGCTCATGCTGTAGCATTTCTGGCTTCGGCAGGCGCAGGTTATATTACAGGTGAAACAATTCACGTTAATGGTGGGATGTTTATGCCTTAATAGGGTGACATTACCGTAATATTCAGTATAATTGCCACGCCATCTGGATTTGACAGAGACGTGGCTCCAGTAAAAACTAATAACAATACCAATGTAAGTTTCAGAAACTGAACAACTATCATTGTTTGAGGAAAATAATTATGAGTAACATTGAAGAACGAGTAAAAAAGATTGTCGCTGAGCAATTAGGTGTGAAAGAAGATATCGCTAACGATGCTTCATTTGTAGATGATCTTGGTGCTGACTCTCTTGATACCGTTGAACTCGTTATGGCTCTTGAAGAAGAATTCGAATGCGAAATTCCAGATGATGAAGCCGAAAAAATAACAACTGTACAACAAGCTATTGATTACGTAGAAAAAAACGCGTAAGACTGATTCTCAGTGGATAGGCTAGTCTTATCCACTGAACAACTGTTGATAAACAATATGTACAAAAAATATCTGATAATACATCAGGTTTCTAGCATGTTAGATTGTTACCGTTGCTTTAAACAGTCTTTAAATCACCTCCTCGCTAACCACTTCTTCACTTTTCTTACGGTACATTACATTGAGTAAACGTCGAGTTGTTATAACTGGATTGGGTGCGGTTACATGTTTAGCCAACACTGTCACAGAAACATGGAATGGTATTCTTAATGCCCAAAGTGGTATAAGTCATATAGACTCTTTTAATATTTCTCCTTTTGCCAGCACGTTTGGAGGAGTTATAAGAGATTTTGATATTACACAATATATTGCAGAAAAAGATGCAAAACGTATGGATGGTTTTATCCACTACGGAATTGCTGCAGGTTGTCAAGCTATTGAAGATTCCGGAATTGAAGTCACCGAAGCTAATGCGGAGCGCATTGGCGTAGCAATAGGTTCTGGAATTGGAGGCATCACAGGGATTGAAGATTGCTATGCCACCTACGAAAAAAATGGGCCACGCCGCATATCGCCATTCTTTGTTCCTGGTAATATTATTAACATGATTTCAGGTAACCTTTCAATCATATATGGCTTGAAAGGCCCTAACTTTTCTATTGTTACTGCCTGCGCTACAGGCACACATAATATTGGCGATGCCGCCAGATTAATTAGTTATGGCGACGCTGACGTTATGGTTGCTGGCGGTGCAGAGCGTTGCACAACGTCTCCAACTGCAATGGGCGGATTCGCTTCTGCCAAAGCTTTATCTCGCCGTAATGATGATCCAAAAGCAGCAAGCCGCCCTTGGGATATAGATCGTGATGGTTTTGTATTAAGTGATGGCGCTGGTGTAGTTGTTCTTGAAGAACTGGAACATGCCAAGGCTCGTGGCGCCAGAATTTATGCCGAATTAATCGGCTATGGAATGAGCGGTGACGCCTACCATATAACAACCCCATCAGCTGGTGGAGAAGGCGCAGCAAGATGTATGAGAAATGCCTTGCGTGATGCAGGGCTAAATACAACTGAAGTTGATTATATCAATGCCCATGGCACCTCTACTCCAGCAGGTGATCTTGGCGAAACACATGCTATGAAGGCAGCCTTGGGAGACCACGCTTATAAAGTTGCAATCAGTTCTACAAAATCAATGATTGGTCATATGTTAGGTGCCGCAGGTGGTATTGAAGCAGTTCTTACAGCTTTAAGTATAAAAAATCAAATTGCCCCACCAACAATAAACCTAGAGCATCAAGATCCTGAGTGCGACCTTGATTTTGTTCCTAATACTGCAAGAGATATGAAAATTGAAGTAGCCATGTCCAATTCATTCGGCTTCGGCGGCACTAATGGTAGCTTGATTTTTAAACGTTACGATTAGCACTAAGGCGCTAACGCTACTTCTCTACTAATGAATCTAGTCAATGGAGAGCTCAGGGAATACATAGAAGTTGCTGATCGAGGCTTTCAATATGGTGATGGGTTATTTGAAACAATCGCTGTAGTTAATGGACAACCTGTTTTTCTTGATAGACATTTAAATCGAATAAAAGCAGGTTGCTCTAGGCTAAAAATCCCTTTCCCAAACTTTGAGCTCCTGATCGCTGAAGCACATCAACTATCCAAAGAATCGGATAATGCCATCCTTAAACTAATTCTTACTCGCGGATCAGGCGGGAGAGGTTATCGTCTGCCAGATAATGTTAATACCACGCGTGTC
>CAJAHC010000140.1 GCA_903939355.1 uncultured Methylococcaceae bacterium
AGCGCAAACTGAAGCTAAAAATGCGCTTAACGCTCAACTAATTCCTACGCTATCAACCGAACTTAACGCCGCTAACATAGCAGGCAAAGAATGGCCGAGGGAGAAACAAAAACTCAAACCAACACAGCTTTAACACTTGTGGTGGCCGCTAACTATGGCGGTCACTGGGATATGTGTCAGGCCTTTAAAAAAGTATCAGAAAAAATGGATACTGGTGAGTTGAATAGGGCATCAATTAGTGAACAATTGATTAGCCAGCATTTATCTACGGCTGGGCTGCCAGACCCTGACCTGTTTATAAGAACAGGTGGCGAACAACGAGTTAGTAATTTTATGTTATGGCAACTAGCTTATACAGAAATGTACTTTACACCAATTTTATGGCCTGATTTTGACCAAAATACACTACAGGACGCTATTAAGAGCTTTAAAAGTCGTCAACGACGCTTTGGCCATACCAGCGAACAAGTCCTTAATAAATTAAATACTTTATAACTTCACCCTTATTTATATAGCTCATAAAATGTTACTTAAAAGAATTATAACGGCATCTGTTCTTGCCACTTTGATTGCACTTGCAGTGTTTAAGATACCCATGGAGTATTTTTCATTGTTGATAGGACTTCTAACTCTTTTGGCAGCATGGGAGTGGAGTTATCTTATAGGAATTACATCACCAACCAAGCGAGTATTGTTTCTCATCAAGTTGATTGTACCGATGTTAGCCATTCATTATTGGACGTACATTCTTGAGTTATCCGCACAAACCCTAGAGCTTAGTGTTCAGAGATTAGCCCCTATCGCAAAACAGGCTGATTTTACGACTATTAGTACTTATTTAGAAACTGTTGATGTGCCCGATATAAGAACTTATTCTGGCGCATTGGAATGGTTTGTAATACCACCTATATTATTTTGGATATTGGTGATGATATTAATAAGGAACACACCTACTGGCGTGTTGGCGCTTAATTTAAAACTTTGTTATAAAGAACTTATTGGCTGGTTTATATTATTATCAGCATGGATGTTTTTATCGCGTTTAAGAATATTTTATGGTGCTGAAATGACCATGTATTTTTTTATACTGATTTGGATGGCAGATATTTCTGCATATTTTGCCGGGAAAAAATGGGGTAAAGCCAAGTTGGCACCTGTGATTAGTCCGGGAAAGACAGTTGAAGGAATGTATGGTGCTTTGGTGACAGGTATAGTAAGTGGCGGCGTATTAAGTCTTATATATAGCTTTCAATGGATGGTTGCTTTGGATTTTGTTTTGCTATCGGTATTGACGGTATTGATTTCTATTTATGGGGACTTGTTTTTTAGTGTTGTAAAGCGTCAGCGAGGAGTGAAAGATAGCGGAACCTTATTGCCGGGGCATGGTGGTGTATTAGATAGAATTGACAGTCTTGTTGCGGCGGCACCATTTTTTTATGGTTGTATTTATTTTGTATACAGGTCTATTTCATGAAAGGTATCTGCATACTCGGTGCAACGGGCTCAATTGGGGTTAGCACATTAGATGTAGTGACAAGACACGCTGATCTGTATAACGTAGTTGCATTAACAGCGAACAAAAATATCGACTTGTTATATGAGCAATGCCTTCAGCATCATCCTGAATATGTGGTAGTTGTTGATAGAGAAAAGGCATTAGAGTTTACAGAGAGGCTTAAAAACTCACCAATTTCAGATATTAAGGTGTTGTCAGAGGTGCAATCATTAGAGTATGTTGCAACACTTGATAATGTTGATTCGGTAATGGCGGCAATTGTTGGTGCTGCTGGTTTATTGCCAAGCTTGGCAGCCGCAAAAGCGGGTAAAATAATTCTATTGGCTAATAAAGAAGCGTTAGTGATGTCTGGCGATATATTTATGCAGGCCGTCTCGGAATCTGGCGCCCAATTATTGCCAATCGATAGTGAACATAATGCAATTTTCCAGTGTATGCCAGCTGGTTATAAATCAGGCAATCATGCCAAACAAGCCAGACGTATTTTGTTGACAGCTTCGGGCGGGCCATTTCGTGAAATGCCAATTGATCAAATGGCCAATGTTACACCTGAACAAGCCGTAGCTCATCCTAATTGGGATATGGGTAGAAAGATTTCTGTAGATTCTGCAACCATGATGAACAAAGGTTTGGAGATGATAGAAGCTTGTATTTTATTTGCAATGAAACCAGATCAAATACAAGTTGTGATCCATCCGCAAAGCATTATTCATTCTATGGTGGATTATATTGATGGGACAGTTTTAGCCCAAATGGGTAATCCTGATATGCGAGTCCCCATCGCATATTCAATGGCTTGGCCAGAACGTTTTGAGTCAGGTGTTGAACCTTTAAATATTTTTGATGTTCGACGAATGGACTTTGAACAACCAAATTTAGAACGATTCCCTTGTTTACGATTGGCTTATAAAGCGATTGATTTAGGTGGAATCATGCCAACTGTATTGAATGCAGCCAATGAAATAGCGGTAGAAGCCTTTCTAAACGAACAGATACGATTCACTGATATTCCTCTAATCATTGAGCGCTGTATGGATAAATTTGAGATTAAGCCCGCAAGTACACTCGAAATCATCCTAGATATAGATAAACAAGCTAGGGTATTATCTGAACAAATAATTAATGAGCTTATTCATTAATGGATTTTCTACATACCATTTTTTATTTCGTAATTACTATTGGTGTTCTGGTTTCATTTCATGAATTCGGGCATTTTTGGGTGGCACGTAAAGTTGGTGTTAAGGTAATTCGGTTTTCAATTGGTTTTGGCAAGGTTTTATGGTCTTATCAGAGGAATTCTGAAACAACAGAGTATGTTTTATCTGCCATTCCGCTGGGTGGTTATGTCAAAATGGTTGATGAGCGGGAAGGTGATGTCAAAGAAGAAGACTTGGCTTTTTCGTTTAATCGGCAACCTTTATGGGCTAGAATGGCTATAGTTGTAGCGGGCCCTTTTTTTAATTTATTACTTGCTGTTTTTTTATTTTGGTGTGTATTAGTTATTGGTGAGACAGGTTTAAAACCAATACTTGGAAAAGTAGAGCTGGGAACATTGGCCGCTACTGCTGGTTTTCAGGAAAGTGAAGAAATTATTTCAGTCAATGATAAGTATACTCCCACGTGGCCCGAGGCAATGGCAGTTATCATCGCTTCTGCTTTAGATGGTAATAAAGATATCAATGTTACAGTAAAAGATTTTAATGATCAGCAAAGCAGTAGGATATTAAAGCTTTCTGAAAGCGATATTCAGAATTCAGAGATTTTATATAAAAAACTAGGTTTTAAACCTTGGTCGCCAGACTTAAAGCCCGTAATAGGAAATGTATTGCCGAACAGTGCGGCATTAAGTGCTGGTTTATCAAAAGGTGATTTAATTTTAAGTGCGAATAATGTTGTTATAAAGACCTGGGTGCAGTGGGTCGATATAGTAAAAAGTCATCCTGATGTTGCTATTAATTTAAGGATTGAGCGTGATGGCGTTGAATTACCTATCAGTATTACACCTAAAAGCGTCAAAATTGAGCAGAAGTTAGAAGGTAAGATTGGAGCCTCTGTTTCGATACCAGAAGATTTAATAAAATCACTAAGTGTTGAGTATTCTCTATCGCCGTTGAAAGCAATACCAGTTGCTCTTGAAAGTACTTGGTATTATTCATTTACAACTCTAAAAATGATGGGGAAAATGCTGATTGGTAAGGCTTCCATAAAAAACCTTAGTGGACCAATTAGCATTGCTGATTATGCCGGGCAATCTGCGAGTATGGGTTTAGTAGCTTTTCTAAAATTCATGGCGTTAGTAAGTGTTAGTCTTGGCGTAATGAATTTATTACCTATACCTGTTCTTGATGGCGGACATTTATTATATTATGCATTGGAAGCAATTAAAGGTGCTCCCATTGCAGAAAAAGTTCAATTATGTTTTCAACAGATCGGAATGGTTTTATTAATGTCATTAATGACTTTGGCTGTGTTTTTGGATATTGAACAGCGATTAGATTATATAAAGCATTTGTTCGATAACGTGGCGGATTTATTAGCCTTTAATTTTTAAAAAGTATTCTAACTAAGAGAGTTTCATGCAAAAAGTCATTAAGGTTTTAATAGTTTCATTATTTGGACTGGTTTTATCAGATGTGAATGCTGATGAAGCAGCAATTAGACAAGCTATGACAAAATCTATGCCCTCAGTGAAAGTTGATTCGGTTAAGCCTGCTGTAGTCAAAGGACTTTTTGAGGTTGTAGTCGGAGCAAATATATATTATGTTTCAGAGGATGGTAAATATTTATTACAGGGACGGTTGGTTGACGTTGCTGCTCGCAAGGATTTAACGGAAGAAAAATTAAATGTTACGCGTAAATTATCCATTGAAAAAATGGGCCAGGCTAATATGATCGTATTCAAACCAAAGATTACTAAATATACAGTGACTATATTTACTGATATTGATTGTGGTTATTGTCGTAAGTTACATTCAGAGATAGATCAGTATTTGGCTCAAGGAATCACTATACAATATCTGTTTTTCCCTAGGGCTGGAAAAGGTTCAGACTCATATAATAAAGCGGTATCAGTTTGGTGTGCTGAAGATCGTAATGCAGCGCTCACGGCGGCAAAGAAGGATCAAAAACTTCCTGAAAAGACTTGTGACAATCCTATAGATGAGCATATGCAGTTAGCTGCTGAATTTGATGTCAAAGGAACACCGATGATTATCTCAGAAAACGGTAATGTTTATCCAGGCTATTTACCGGCTAAACAGTTAGTTGAAGCGTTAGAAAATGAAAAAAATCTGCAGTAGATAAAGTTTAAATCTGTTTGTAAACCTAGTATTCTGTATCCTATAAATTCAAAGCCAAATCATGGGGAATTTATAGGATATTAGGAATTAACTGTAAGACTGTCGTTTTTAGAAAATTTTTTAATGCTAAATTAAAAGATAGTTTGGAGAGGTTTAATAGAATCCCATTCCATATCCACCCATTCCATACCCCATCATATTCCAATTCATATTTCCCTGGTAGTTGATTTCAGCAGACATACGATCTTCATCGGCTATATTCTTTTGCTCTTGGAGTAACATAAAGTTCTGATAAGACTGATCCAGTCCCCAGTAAAAACATTGACAGTTATCAACGTCTGCATAGATATAATAAACTACTCCGTCTTTTTCATTGGGTGTTATTTTATCTTGGGGCAGCGATTTAAGATGCGCCAGTTTTTCGGGTGTGTCTGCTGGTTTCATTTTGAAACCAGCAGCAGTTAGAAGTTGTTCTTTGTCCTGAATTTGTTGTGCTTGCATCATGCTACAAGAAGAAAGTAAGCTACTTATTGCTATAGCGCCAAATAGTTTCGTAACGCATGGTTTAGTTGACTTTGATGATGTAATCATAATACTGCTTCTCTTTATTGTACAGTTGAAAATCTTAAAGATAACGTGTTAGCTAATGTAGCTAATACGTTTAATATTGAAAGGTTCTTTCCTTATCAAGGGAATGGCTATATTAGCTTCCAATTGAAAAATTATTTACCATCTCCTATTAATGTAACTTCAATACGACGATTTTTAGATCTACCGTCTGCAGTGTCATTTGATGCTACCGGCTTTCTCTCGCCATAACCTTCGCCAGCAATAATATCAGGGTTAATGCCTTGATCCAGTAAGTACTGAACAACTACGTCGGCTCGTTTTGAAGATAGCTCCAAGTTTGATGCAATACCTTGACGTTTTAATTTAGCACCAATTGGCACATTGTCTGTGAACCCATCTACAATAATTTTTGTTTCTTTTAAGCCTGTTAGTGTAGGTACTAACTTATTGAGAATATCTTTGGAGGCTTGGTTAAGGGTATATCCGCCTTCAGAAAATAATACACCATCCAGCATGGTGACTTTTAATTCTCCTTTCAGAAGAACGATTTCTGCTTGATCATCATTAAATGAAGCTTGAAGTTGTTGATATTTAGCATTTAAATCATCGTATTTGGTTTGACTAACGCAACCGCTCAATAAAATCAGTGAGAGAGAAACAGTAGCAATTAGAATTTTTCTTGAACACTTTTTCATAAATATTATTCCTTTCTTGGTTTTATAGTTGGGATATTAATTGTTATTTTTACATTATTATGGGCTAAATTTCATTGACATAATAAGTTGCATTTTAACCAATTCCTAGATACAAATCATATTATCGGGTCTGGGTTAAAAAAATGACTAGGTAATCTTGATTTTTAAAAAGATGTTTATATTTATACAACAGTTTAGTATCGGTTACTAGTATAAAAAAGCAAGAAAACGAATGGATTAAGATTTTTTATTATTTTGTTTTGCCTGCTCAAATTCAGCTGCATGGTAATTGTTCCGAATTTCATCTAGATCAACATGAGGCGAGGGTAGCTTTAGTCCCATATCTTCTAGGGTATCTGCAATGATTTCTGAAATCGCAAGGTCACGAAACCACTTGTGGTTTGCAGGGATAATATACCAAGGAGCATGTTGGGTACTTGTATGTTCCAGAGCGTCCTCGTAAGCTTCAATATAGTCAGGCCAAAGTTTGCGTTCAGAGTAGTCGGAATAAGAGATTTTCCAGTTGCGTGCAGGATCTTCAAGACGTTGTTTAAATCGACTTAATTGTTCTTCTTGGCTAATATGCAAAAAGAATTTTAGTATACGGGTACCGTTGTATGAAAGCATACTTTCAAAATCGTTAATCAATTGATAGTGAGTTGACCATTCTGATTTCTCTATCAACTTGTGGACGCGCACAACAAGTACATCCTCATAGTGCGAACGATTGAAAATGACTGTTTCGCCTTTACTTGGTGAGCGCAGGTGTGCTCGCCAGAGAAAATCGTGAGCTATCTCGTCATTACTGGGTTGCTTAAAACCAAAAACAGAAGTGCCTTGCGGATTCATGCCACTGAATAAATGTCGAATCACTCCATCCTTTCCGGCAGCATCGAGCGCTTGTAATACAACTAAAAGTGAGTGGTTACCGTCTGCATAGAGGAGGTACTGAAGCTTATCCATGCGACCGATGTGCTCTACTATTTTAGGTAGTGCCTTTTCATGTGATTCGTGTTTGTCTTTAAAAGAGGGATCAATTTTGTGTAGATTAACTTTTTCACCCGGTTTGACGATGAATTGTTTGCGATAACTCATTTTTTCCCCTCGTGGGATCTGGGTTATATACTGTTGCCAAGATATTACACTATAAGGTGTAAGAGTGGCATTTAGATAAGAAGATAAGAGCGCTAGTTTAATTAAACTGTTGAAGTAGCTTTAAGTAACCGATCATTTATCGCTCGCCATAGTTCAGATTTAGGCGGCTGTTCTATTAAAATAATATCTAGCTTTAGATTGTCCAATTCTCTTAAAGAAGCATATAAATTTTGCGCGTAAGCTTCTGCTTGTTCAGGCATATAAATGATACTAATTTGACTATTATCTTTTAGTTGTTGATTATAGGCCAGCAGGCCTATTTTTTTATATTGGCGGCAAAATTCTTCTACTATATTTGAAAAACTATCTGACGGATATAACTGGGCTGAAGTAGTTGGCGCATAGTGGACTGCCATCATCCCAGGTGCTCTTATGTCGCTTTGACGTGAATTTACAATTAATTGAGTGTTTAAAACTGTTTCAATTTCAACTTGAGTAATATGTCCAAGTCTTAACAATTTTGGTTTGTCTCCACTTAAATCAATAATTGTTGATTCAACGCCTACCTGACAAGAACCTCCTTCAAGTATAAAATCGACATTGTCACCCAATTCCTCTCTAACATGGGCGGATTGGGTAGGGCTTATTCTGCAAAAACGATTAGCAGAAGGTGCTGCAATTCCACCATCAAATGCCTTTAACAAGCTTAAAGCAACCGGATGATTGGGCACGCGTAAGGCCACGGTTTGCTGACCACCTGTCACTTCAAGGGGGACATTAGCTTGCTTGCTTAATATCATTGCAAGTGGCCCTGGCCAAAAATGGGTAGCCAGTATTCTCGCCATATCAGGGATATCCACAGCCCAATCATCTAGCTTGTCACTGCTGGAAATATGAACGATGAGTGGATGGTTGGCAGGTCTGCCTTTGGCCTGAAAAATACGTTTAACTGCATCCGAATTAGAGGCATCAGCACCTAGCCCATATACGGTTTCGGTTGGGAAGGCTACGAGACGACCTTGTCTTAATAAGTGGACGGCATGCTTAATGGCAGTATCATTTGCAGGCATTGTGTTCATGTTATGTATTTCTATTTATGTGGCTGCAATATAGCAGATGAATAGTTAATGATGACATTTATAATCAATTGATGGGTAATGACAAGTAGTTTTTGAATGTACTTCTCAAATCAAAAATATGAATTATTATTAAGCACCTAATTCACTAATAAGTGTCATTTTAAAGGATGTATCCGCTTTAGTGTAGATAATGCATAAGTTTATCCGATGATTCAACAACATTGGAGTTTACTGATAAGTTGTGCAAAACCTGAGTCGCTCTGTGTATCAAGTGTAATAACATGGTTTTGTTCTTCAATTGACAGACTTTGTGCCACTTTTAATTGTTGCTGCAAAACTTCAATAGTCGCATCGGATACGTCATTTTGTCTTTGGCTAATACGTTCGCATAATTCTTCATAAGATGCCAGAACATCAAGGATAACAAATTTGGCATTGCACTCAATTGCGAGTTGGCGAAACAGATCTCTTTGTTCTATTTTGAGAAAAGTGGCATCAATGATTGTGGAAAATCCCGCTTGAAGTACGGTTTTTGCGCTATTAGCAAGATAAAGATAAAGTTCTTGGGTTATTTTTTGACTATAAATCTCATTATGCTCATCTTTTGATCTTTTATGATCAAATAGTCGCTTACGTTCGATATCAGATCGTATTTGTATGCCCCCGATTTTTTCGGCAATTTGTTTACTGTATGTTGATTTACCGGAACCGGAATAGCCATGAGTAATTGTTAAAGTGGTTGCTGGTGCTTGGGCAAAGAAATCGGCCAGATTAGCAAAGCTGGTATAGGTTAAATAACTTTTGTTTAAATCATCTTTATTTTGTTGCTGTAATAAAGTCACTTTTGCACAGACCAAAGCTCGGTAAACCAGATAATACCTCAGTAAGGCAATGCCTTGATAATCGCCGGTATTTTGTAAATAATGATTAAGCAAACGGTAAGCGTAACAATCATAGCCATAGTGCAACAGATCAATAACCACAAAAGCTACTTCACTTATTACATCTATCCACCGCAATAGAGGATTAAATTCAATACAATCAAACAGAACTACCTCTCCGTTAATGAGGGTCATATTACCTAAATGTAAATCTCCATGACATTCTCTGACATAGCCTTGTTGTTTTCGTCGTTGCATTATTGCAAAACAGTTATGCCATTCATTATTACCCCAAAGCTGAATTTTTTGAACTTGCTGTTTTTGCTCCTCATTGATTAATAAAGGGCTAATATGATCAAAATTTTCATTAAACCAGTGTTTTATATCAGCACTATGCCCATAGTCGGATGTTACATCGGCTTTGTCGATAAGGAGATGAAAGTTGGCAATTAGGTTAGCAAGTTGATCAATTTCAATTACACTTAATTGTCCACTTTCGGCGCGTTTATTTAATGTTAATCCCGCAGGAAACTGTAGCATTTTAACAGCGTAGTCAATGATCTTACCCATCTCACCCATTTTTGGTTGCTCGAGAGTACCTGTAATTGGCACAACTTCAAGATACAAATCGGGAGC
>CAJAHC010000141.1 GCA_903939355.1 uncultured Methylococcaceae bacterium
ATGTACGGGAATAATGTGAAGGATAATTCAAAGATCAGCGAAGTGCTCTATCCTTTCGGCTATGGTCTGAGCTATACGAGATTTAGTTACGGGAAATTGGAGGTAGTCTCAAAAAATGCTGATGCATCAGGAAACATATCGGCAAAAATCACCATTAAAAACGTTGGAAAACGCACCGGCGATGAGGTTATTCAACTCTATGCGCATCAGGAGAAGTCAAGTGTTCTGCGGCCTGAAAAACAGCTGGTCAGTTTTGAACGGAT
The DNA here is from genome assembly GCA_903939355.1 of uncultured Methylococcaceae bacterium. GTDB lineage: Bacteria > Pseudomonadota > Gammaproteobacteria > Methylococcales > Methylomonadaceae > Methylobacter_C. The sequence continues at coordinate 264 of CAJAHC010000141.1, forward strand.
CACCCTTCAGCCGAATGAGAGTAAAACTGTTGAACTTGTATTTCCTGCAAAGGATCTGGCATTTTATGATGTAAATAAAAAATCGTTTGTCGTTGAACCCGGTATCTTTAAACTGATGGTTGGAAGTTCTTCTGCTGATATAAAATCAGTGGGAGATGTATTAATAAAATGATTAGGAAAATTGAAATGAATAAGACTACCACAATAGACACATAGGGCACATTAGGCCAAATTTGCAAAAATAAATACGATGATTCATTAAAAATCTAATGTGACCTATTGTGCCTAATGTGGTTTTTTATCACACCAACTGGAATTATTTATAAATCAAAATATGAAAAACCAACTAATTACAATTTTAATTGTGGCCATGACCCTGGCCACTGCATGGGCAATAAGGGGGCAGTTTGGACATGAACCCGGAGCTGCCTGGGCCGGAGGGATCGGAGGCCTGGCCCTTGTACTTGTTTCAAAACGAAAAGACTGGTATACAAAGATTTTCTCAGTCGCATTTGCCTCAGCCATTGGTTGGGGAGCAGGAGGGATGATGAGTTACGGAATCGTTGTAGGTTACGGCAGAAGCAGCAGTCTTCCAGATGCTTTTTACGGTCTGCTGATGCTTTTCATAATCGGCGGTTTATATGGGATTCTTGGAGGTGGCTTAGTCGGCTTATCGCTTGATTCGACCAGCGAAAAGAGAGTTAACTGGGGATGCTTGCTTTCTGAAATGGTCGCGGGGGGATTGATTGGTTATTACTTACTGATTGTTCAGTTCGAATGGCTCATGACCCCACCAAGATCAGAGGCCTGGGCGCTTTGTTTTGGCGCTGGAATGGCATTGCTATGGCATATGGCAAGAAATAATTTTAAATCACCAATTCGTGTCTCTCTGTTTTCTGCACTTGGCGCCGGGTTTGGATTTGCTTTTGGGAATTTTCTCCAAACGATAGGAACCGTAATGGAGATTCAGTTTAACATGTGGAATGTAATGGAGTATAGTATCGGATTCTTTGGTGGAACAGGGATGGCCTACGGCGTTTTCACCTCTGTATGGCCCGTTGAATCCCGTGTTCCGGAGCGCTGGGAATCCAGGCTGTCCATGATGTTTGTTTTTGTGGTGATCCCGTTTTTGATTTTGATCAAGGCTATGGGATACAATACATTGATGGAGCGGATTAAAGATCAGGTGAATCCTGAGACCACCTCGTTTTTGGGTACACTTTTTGCCGGAATCATTATTTTTACGGTTGCTGCTATCGGATATTATAAGTACCTTAAAACAAAGGACTCTTTCGAAAGAAGAGATGTGATGGTGTTGTTAATTGTCTATTTTGCCGCTTACATTTCAATCAGTTATATCGTATCAGGAGTTTTTGCAGGAAGATTTCCGCTAAATCATCAGCTTTACTGGGTCAATTTCATCATTATCCTGTGGCTGACCGGAAAGCAGTTTAACCCATTTCCCGGAAATCCCAAATCAGTCATGCCGGTGAACAAGTGGTTACTTTATCTGCTTGGCATTGTAATCATAATTATGTTTCTCGCTTTAATATCTGTCAATACACATGGCGTGATGGGTGGGGCACATGAGCGGTTTGTGAATTAGAGAATGCGAAACCAAATATTAAGAAACTGATTAATTTTTACTTTGTGAAACTTAGTGTTTTTGTGTCTTAGTGGCTATTTTTTCTTGCCACGAAGGCACCAAGTCGCAAAGGAACACAAAGAATTTTGCTGACGTAATAGGATTGCCCAGCTGGGACGAAGCCTTATATTTGATTGTTTCGACCCTAATAAATTCCCTGTCAGGTTAGCAAAACCATACCATATAAGTCAATAAATATCATAAATTAAGTTACTTACATTGATCTTTTCAAAAATATATTTTGCGTATGAGAACCTGTTTTAAACCAGTTTTTTCTATTGGATTTCTGATCCTTACAATTCCCCTGCTGTTTCTGAACAGTCCGGTTTCAGCTCAGGGGCGCTTTTTAA
>CAJAHC010000142.1 GCA_903939355.1 uncultured Methylococcaceae bacterium
AGACTCTGAAAGAATTTGAGCCGGTCTTTAAGAATGAAGCGGTTACTTTTTACGAACATTTGTTCCGACCCGCCGACTATATTGAAAAATCAATTGCCAATTTATCAGGACATTTATTAATGGGTGGTTTATTTGTATTAATTATTTTGTATCTGTTTTTGTTTAACATTCGTACCGCTTTTATTTCTGCACTGGCTATCCCAGTTTCTTTAATTGGTGCGGTGATCGTTTTGTTGGAAACGGGCGTTAACCTTAATATTATGGTGCTGGGTGGCTTAGCTATTGCTTTAGGCGAAGTAGTCGATGATGCGATTATTGATACAGAAAATATTTTTCGGCGTTTGCGTGAAAATCGTTTACTGGCTAAGCCTTTACCTGTTGCAATAGTTGTTTATGATGCTTCCATAGAGGTGCGTAGTTCTGTGGTCTATGCCAGTTTTATTGTAGCACTGGTTTTCGTGCCTTTGTTGAGTTTAAATGGTGTGGCTGGGCGCTTATTTGCACCGTTAGGTTATTCATATATTTTGGCGATTTTAGTGTCTTTGCTGGTCGCGCTAACGTTAACCCCCGCGTTGTGTTTCATCTTACTGGGAAGTTCGCTCAACGAAACTGATGATCCACCCCTCATTAAACGTATTAAACCGTTGTATAAAAATTTACTGGGTTTTGTTTTTAGACGCTTTAACAGATTAATTGTTGGTAGTATTATTTTATGTCTGTCAGGTATATTTGCTTTTTTTAATCTCAATAGCAACTTCTTGCCTGAATTGCGTGAAGGTCATTATATCGTCCATACCACAAGTATTCCCGGTACGTCACTGCAGGAGTCCTTAAGAATCGGTAGTAAACTGAGTGAACAGTTTATGGCTGTTCCAGGCATACAGACGGTATCTCAATGGACGGGGCGTGCCGAGCGTGGTGCTGATACTTATGGTAGTCATTACAGTGAATATGAAGTTCGCCTTAATCCCTTATCAGGTGCAGGGCAGCAGCAAGTAATGAACCGATTACGTGAAATACTCAGCAACTTCCCTGGCATTGTATTTGAAGTCAATACGTTTCTAACAGAGCGGGTCGATGAAACGATTTCGGGCTATACTGCACCTGTAGTCGTCAATCTTTACGGTAATGATTTGAATGTATTAGATGCTCAAGCACAAATACTTGCTCGTATTATGCGTGAAATACCTGGAGCAACAGACATACAGTTAAGATCTCCGCCTGCCACGCCATTATTGCAAATCCACTTGAACCTAGACCAGCTTAATTTTTTGGGTATTATGCCCGCAGATATTGTTAATACATTACAAGCGGCTTATGAAACTCGAGTGGTAGGAAAAAATCTGCAAGGAAATAAAACTATCAATATTGCAGTAGCGTTGGCCCCAGAGTTAAGACAACAGCCAGAATCTATCGCTCATCTTCCTGTTAGATCAAAAGATGGTACGCTAGTCAGGCTTGAGCAGGTAGCAGAAATTAGGCATACGGCAAGTCGTTATAATATATTGCATCAGGGGTCGCAGAGACGGCAAGCAGTCACCTGTAATGTGATTGATAGGGATATGGATGCATTTATGGAAGAGCTGAAAGCTCGTGTGCTAAAAGAAATTCCTGTTTCAGCCGCAAGTTATCCAGAATTTACCGGCGCAGCTGTAGAGCAAGCTCAGGCCAGTAATGAATTAGTTCTACATTCTTTACTAGCTGGAGTGGGGGTAATGGTTTTTATCTATATAGCTATTGGTAGTCTACGAAATGCTATTTTAGCACTTGTAAACTTGCCCTTTGCTTTAATTGGCGGTGTGGTTGCAGTTGTCATTACTGATGCTAATTTATCAGTGGGTTCTATTGTTGGTTTTGTGACTTTATTTGGTATTACTGTGCGTAATAGCATTATGCTATTGTCCCATTACAGGTATTTAGTTGAGGTGAAAGGTAACTATTGGAATTTGGAAACGGCAATACAAGGTGCTCAAGAGCGGTTACCATCTATTTTAATGACAGCTCTGGTTACAGCATTGGCAATGCTTCCAATTGCTTTTAATAGCGACAATCCGGGGCGAGAAATTATGGGGCCTATGGCAGCAATTATTGTCGGTGGCCTTGCTTCGTCAACAGTATTGAATTTGATGTTGTTACCAGCTATGTTACTAAAGTTTGGAAGATTTAATGAAGGCCATCATTGATAGATGTTTATACTAAAGGTGATTTTTTGTATTACATTCTAAGGTAGTCAGATGGTTATGATTATCAGATACTATTTTTTAATTATTTTATATTTATGGAGTTTTCAATGAAACAAACATTAAAAATGTTACTGATAATAGCGACTTTTTTCTTTCTTACACCTTATTTAGCAACGGCATCAAGTTATCCGGCTAAAATGGGAGTAAAGTTGGGGAATGGTGTCACTAACTTGGTGACTGGTATGGCTGAAATACCTAAAAATATTATGATAGCTAACAAGTCTGACGGCCCAGCCTATGCAGCAACTGCAGGTGTTATGACTGGATTATTACATATGCTGGGACGAACTTTATGCGGGGCAACTGATTTGATAACTTTTATGATTCCTACCAAGCCTATTGTTCGCCCTAATTACGTTTGGCAAAATTTTAAACAGGAAACGACTTATGGAGGTGCTTGGGAATTATTACCTTAAGTGAAAGGTTGGTTTTTTGTATGACATAAAAAAGGGTGCTTGTTTTAGCACCCTTTGATTTAAAAGCTTAAGTAGTATTAATTCCTACCGTTGAAAGCACCTAATAATTGCAGCAAACTTAAAAACAAATTGTAGATAGAAACATATAAAGAAATAGTCGCCAAAATATAGTTGGTTTCGCCACCGTTTACGATTTGACTGGTTTGAAACAATATCATGCCTGACATCAGTAAAATAAACATCGCTGATACTGCCAGCGACAGTGCTGGGATAGCGAAAACAATTGCACCGATACTTGCCAGAAATGCCACCAGTACGCCAACCATTAGAAAGCCACCCATGTAACTGAAGTCTTTGCGAGTAGTTAATGCATAACTTGAAAGGCCCAAAAATATAACGCCAGTTCCCCCCAAGGCCATCATGACAAGCTCATGACCATTGCTGAAAGCTGTAACATACATTGATAAAATAGGGCCTAGTGTTAAACCCATAAAACCGGTTAATGCGAAGACAAAAAGAAGACCTAATGAGCTGTCGCTAAATTTTGCTGTTAAAAAAAATAATCCATAAAAACCCACCAAGGTCACAATCATCCCAAAGGGTGGAAGATTCATGTACATTGATAGACCAGCAGTGATGGCGCTGAAAATTAATGTCATTGATAACAACATATAAGTATTTTTCAGCACTTTATTGCTTGCCAGAATGCTTGCTTCCGGACGTGAAATTGCAGTATTTAATCTCATTTTAGTCAGGTTCCTTAGTATAAATGATTAATAAAAAGCTTTTTGTAAGTTGAGGAAAAGCAATAAAAAATAGCTAGGCCCAACGTTTAAGTTAAAAGCTAACAAACTATGCAGACACTGATATTTTACAAGAGTTTCATTGTCTTTGTAATAAAACTTAAATAAGTTTTCTGGGATATTAATAGTTAGCTATATTGTATGCTTTTTTAATATCGTCTTAATTAAATGAGAGCAAAAGTTTAAGAAAGAAAGTCATGATGTTATCTGCATAAATTTTAGAGAGAGTAAGGTAAGCAGTTGATGTAGGCAGTATAATTACTTCAAATTTTTAACTAAAAAATAGGTAGATATTATGGTCAAAACATTACCCAGCTTTCTGAATAAGGAATGTACTGTTGCAGACGCCGGATTCAATCGTTGGTTAGTTCCACCAGCAGCATTGGCAATACATTTATGTATTGGAATGGCTTATGGATTTTCAGTTTTCTGGTTGCCACTTTCAAAAGCAGTAGGTATTAAAGACAGTTTAGTATGCGGTCCTGAGGTTCATTTCTTTCAGGAGCTGTTTATAACAAGTTGCGATTGGAGAATTTCTACACTGGGCTGGATGTATACTTTATTTTTTGTATTTCTGGGTTCATCTGCTGCTCTATGGGGTGGTTGGCTGGAACATGTTGGGCCACGTAAAGCTGCGGTAATCAGTGCATTGTGTTGGTGTGGAGGTATGTTACTTTCGGCATTGGGCATATATTTGCATCAGTTCTGGATAATGCTTTTGGGTTCTGGCGTGATAGGCGGCATAGGTTTAGGGTTAGGTTATATTTCCCCCGTGTCAACATTGATTAAATGGTTTCCTGATCGGCGTGGTATGGCAACGGGCATGGCCATTATGGGCTTTGGTGGTGGCGCCATGATCGGTTCGCCATTGGCTACAGCGCTAATGAAGCATTTTGCAACTCCCAATGATGTTGGTGTTATGCAAACCTTTGTGGTGATGGCGTGTATTTACTTTGTTTTTATGATGTCAGGTGCTTTGAGTTATCGCATTCCTGCTGGAGACTGGAAGCCAAAGGGTTGGGTACCTAGCATAGCTAAAAAAAATAATGGCATGATTACGCCGCATCATGTACATGTAAAAAATGTCTTTAAGATTAAGCAGTTTTGGTTGTTGTGGGGTGCGTTGTGCATGAATGTGAGCGCAGGTATCGGTGTAATTGGTATGTCTTCACCCATGTTACAAGAGGTTTTTGGTGGGCAGTTGATTGGTGTTGCCAAAACCTATAGTGAGCTGGATAAGCCTCAACTTACTGCTATAGCAGCTATTGCCGCAGGTTTTACGGCACTGTTAAGTTTATTTAATATTGGTGGGCGATTCTTTTGGGCAAGTTTATCGGACTTTTTTGGTCGTAAAACGACTTTTATCATTTTTTTTGTACTGGGAGGTTTGTTGTACATTAGTATTCCCAGTAGTGCCAATGCCGGTAACAAGCTGTTTTTTGTCGCGGCCTTTTGTGTAATTTTAAGCATGTATGGTGGTGGATTTTCGACTGCACCTGCTTATCTTGCGGATTTATTTGGCACTCAAATGGTGGGTGCTATACATGGTCGATTATTGACTGCCTGGGCAACGGCTGGAATTTTAGGGCCGGTGATTGTTAACTATATGCGTGATTATCAATTGGGCTTGGGCTTGCCTCGCGAGCAGGTTTATAACCAAACCATGATGATTCTAGCAGGCTTATTGATGATTGGCTTGATTTGCAATCTGTTGATCCGCCCAGTAGCCGAAAAGTGGTTTATGGCAGTTGATGAGTTGGCTACAGAAAAACAACATGCTCGTGAAGTGGTGACCGAGGATGAGGTGCATTCTTTAGAAGATAAAAGGCATACTAGAAACGTTAAATCCACCCATCCGGTAACGGCTTGGTTAGCTTGGGTTGTAGTTTTAATGCCCTTGTCATGGGGGGTTTATAAAACCTTGATTAATGCAACTAAGTTTTTTACCTAATAGTCTTTATTTTTATATGGTATATTGGGTCGCGTTTTATTACTTTTATGCATTTTTGGCTGTTTAATAAAAGTCTTATTTCTTAATCAATCATGATTGAACCTGTCGCTTTACAAGATTTTTTTATCACTTTTTTTTCATCTGCTCTGATTATCATGGCAGGTGCCAGTTATGCTTTGTTATTTGCTTGGTCTAAAGTGAATACAAATTTATGGATTAAAATTGCTGCTTATTGCTCTTACTCTATATTGATCTTATCCGTCTTGGAATTAACAAGAGCCGCCCAATTTCAAGGCTATTGGCTGATCATTTCTTTAGTAATGGTGATAGGCTATTTTTTTGCACCCATAGGTATCTGGTATTTGTGCGTTAAAACACATAGCGACCTAACCATAACAACAGAAGAGGATACCTTATGAACGAAATACCCTTATGGGCTTCGGAAACATTTTGGAAAAAAACGGCAATCTGGGTAACGGCGGGATCATTTCTGGTTTTAGTCGTATTGACGATGGATTCTTTAAGTAAAACCAGTGCGGGGAGTAAGCGAGTACCTGCTTATAGTGTCATTAACAAAAAAATCGATTACCAATACAACAAAGAATTGCATAAATTTATGCCGGTTATTGGTGAAAATGAGCTTTTATTCGGGAAAGAATACACCGAACAAGAAGCGCTACAATTGGTTGATTTAGGCAAAAAAACTACGCAAGCTAAAAACTGTATGAATTGCCATACGTTGCTGGGTAATGGTGCTTATTATGCCCCTGATTTAACCAAGGCTTGGCTGGATAAGGGTTGGGTGTCCAAGGAAGTGAGGGAAGATATGATGATGAAGTTTTTGATGGATCCTGAAAAGAATGCACGTACTTTTGGTAGTAATCGAAAAATGCCAAATTTAAACATAACTGAACAGGAAGCAAAAGGCATCATTGCTTTTCTAAAATGGATGTCCAGCATTGATACTAATGGCTTTCCTTATAATTTTAAAACCATTAATGCAGAGGAATGAGCATGAATACTAGCGGCATGAATGGAGTTATACAAAAAGCGACGGCTTTATATGAGACATCACAGGTCTGTTTGAATGACTTTAAGTCGTGGGTGCAATTAGATAGTAGTCATTTGTCTGATGGACAGCGATTGGCTGTTAAATACTTTATAGTCGCTGTTATTTTATTCTTCGCGCAAATTTTATTTGGACTGTTGGCGGCGACACAATTTATATTCCCAGGTTTTCTTTACGAAATTTTGGATTTTAGTGTCAATCGCATGATTCACATTAATGCAATGATTGTGTGGATGTTGTATGGTTTTATAGGTTGTGTTTATTGGTTTCTTGAAGATGAAAGTGGCACTGAGATTGTTGGTTTAAAATTAGGTAATATTGCATTTTGGGTGTTAACAGGTGCCGTTACTTTAGTTGTCTTGGTTTATTTGTTAGTACAAATTGGTCCCGGTAAGGATTCCAGTCTTTGGTTTATTAATGAAGGCCGAGAATATATAGAAGCGCCTCGTTGGGCTGACATTGGCATTGTGATTGTTATGCTGATCTTTTTCTATAACGTAGTAGCTACTTTTATTAAAGGTAAATGGTCTGGCATTGCCGGAGTTTTAACATTGGATTTGGTGGCCTTGGCTGGTTTATATGTTGCTGGCATGTTTTATATGACTAACATTACCCATGAACAATACTGGTGGTGGTGGGTTATTCATTTGTGGGTGGAAGCGACTTGGGAAGTACTGGTCGGCGTCATTATGGCCTGGTCATTAATGAAGCTACTGGGTGTAAGGCGTAAAATCATTCAAACTTGGTTATATATTGAAGTTGCTTTGATGTTTGGTTCAGGTATTTTAGGTTTGGGACATCATTACTTTTGGATTGGCACACCTGAATACTGGCTGACCATAGGTGGCTTTTTCTCTGCTCTTGAGCCTATTCCACTGGTTGCAATGGTGGTTCATGCGGTTTATGACACTGGAGCAAACGCATTTAAAAATAGTAATCCCCCAGCGTTAGCTTGGATTATTGCGCAAGCCTTCGGTAACTTTTTTGGTGCCGGCGTATGGGGCTTTATGCATACTCTGCCACAAATTAATATGTTTACTCATGGTACTCAATGGTCTGCTTCTCATGGTCATTTGGCATTTTTTGGGGCCTATGCAACAATTAATATTGCTTTCTTTTATCTGGCTATACAGCATTGGCGTGGTGATGTGTGGATGGGGAGTGATAGTCAAAATACTTGGCGCTGGAAATGGGCATTAGGGTTACTTAATGGTGGGGTTCTCGGCATGACAATTGCTCTATTGATAGCCGGTTACGAACAGTCATTTATTGAGCGTGCCGTGGAGGGATCAACCTGGGGTGGTTATTTTACAGCGCAAAATCATCCATCATTTCAAAGTGCGATGGTGTGGCGTTTGTTTTTTGGAGGTGTTACTTTTACAGGATTTGTGTTGTTAGTTTGGGATTTATTAACAATAGGCAAGGGTGAAACAAGACTAGCGCCAGAAATTATTGAAATGAGATAAGTCAGGTGCAATATAAAACGAGTGTATTTTGTTTTTCATCATGCTCTTTTTTTAGTCGATAAGTGCACTATCAATATTTTTACTGGAACTTAAACCCTTTAGTTTTGATTTGTCTTTTATGCCGGCAAATCGGGTTCCTGCCAAATTAGCACCAGTAAAATTAGTATCTTCAAGCGTGGTACCAGTTAGGTCGGCGCCTGATAAATCTGCTTCTGTGAAATCAGCACCAGAAAGATCAACTCCAAATAACACGGTGTTGTGTAGATTAGCCTTTGAGAAGTTGGCATAGCGCATCAAAGCTCTATCAAAATTAGCATAAGAAAGATTGGCACCTGATAAGTTAACATTATTTAAGCTGGCTCGCATTAATCCCATAGATTGATTTTTCATATCGGCGCCCCAGTTGGCATGTGATAGGTTGGCATGGGATAAATTAGCGCGATCCATGACACCTATAAAGCGGCTATTACTCAAATTTGCGTTGGACAAATTTGCGCCACCCACATGAACACCAAAAATACTGGTATTGGATAGATTACTATTAG
>CAJAHC010000143.1 GCA_903939355.1 uncultured Methylococcaceae bacterium
AATTTTGAGCAACCTTATGAATTATAAATTATTTATCCTGTTTTTTAGTCTACTTGTGCTTTCAGTCACTTCCTTCGCTGATAGTGCTACGCCTAAATCAACCTATGACTGGACTGGTGTTTATGTGGGGGGGTTTGTGGGTGGTGCAACAGGGGCTAATACAACTAGCTCCACCAATGGCACTTTATCTCCTATATATCCACAAATTTATGATGCGGCCGGTTCCAGTAATTACAGTACAAGCTCAAGTTTCATGGGTGGCGGCACGGTTGGTTACAATTGGCAAATACCTAAAACACCTTACTTAATAGGTCTAGAAGGTGAGTATGGTTATCTGGGTCAGAGTGGAAGCAGTCAGACACCAGCAAGTCAAGGTTTCGCCGGTGGCATGAGTTACAATACTCAAAACAAGACAACAATAGGTTCTAATTTTGGATATGGCTTAGTCGGTGGTCGATTAGGGTATGCTTTAGATCGATCACTATTTTATGTCAAGAGTGGGGCAGTATTCACGCAGGTCAGCTCAACTAATTCATCAACCCCTGTCCATATAGATGACCCAACCTCTTTTGACTCCAGCTCAACAAATTCGGGCGGTACGGCTACCGGATACGCTATAGGTGGGGGGGTCGAATATGCTCCAAGCTGGTATAGCAACAAGAATCTTTCACTCAAGGTTGAGTATCTTTATTTTGGGATACCTACATCAAGCAATGCAGCTGGATCAAGTTGTTATCAACTTCCAACTTGCCCATCACTTAGTTCCCCAATGGCACATGAAACCTATCACAATTCCACGGGAGGCATCTCCACTGCCAAGATCGGCGTTAACTACAAGTTCTAATCTTTAAGGTCATTAGGAAATAAGAATAAATCAAGCCTCTTAACCGAGGCTTTTTTGTGCCTGTCGTTATGTAAACAATGTATACAATAATTTACACATTACCTGTACCCTTGCAGGCCTCATTACACCGTGTAAAGTAAAGCTAATTTAACTATTAACTTACACATGTAAGCATTGCTCTAAGAGGTTAATTTACACCTTTTTTGTGCCAGAGGTTAAGCAAGTGTAGAGCCAAAAAGTATGGAAATTTATGGTTGTGTTACTTTATGACAATAGTCTGGTTTGATACGGGCTTTTTTATGGCTGATGATTCTGGCAGGGATTGCGGAAGTTTCTTATAACACGTTACTTTTTTATGGTGGCTATGGAACTGTTAATTAAGTAGGAGTCACAATTAATTTATGCAGTAACTTTTACAGTAACATAACTTTTACAAACAGACATAATACATACAATACAGGGTATACAGGCAAAGATTAGATAGAGCCCGCACTCCAGAAGTGAATTTTTAAAAGTTCAGCGAGATACACTAAACCCTCAAGTCATAAGGCTTAGAGGGTTTTTTATTGTCTAATGCAAAAGTATGTGATATTAATCGACAATGTATGTAGCAAGATTTAAAGTGATCTCTAATTTGTAGGTTTCATCAATAATGACATAACTGTAAAAATACGATGAATCGTAATTATGGTCCCTAATTTTTAAAAAATTACCTAGGTTTAATATGCTGAAAATTAATGCAAGAATTTGTTTTTTACTAGGCTTTTTGATATGCGTAGTTTTATTGGCTATAGCTGTTTATTTTCAACTAGTCGATGGTTTGGAACCCTGCCCTTTATGTATTTCCCAACGGTTGGTAATCTTGTTAATAGGGCTGGTTTTTTTAGTGGCTGGGCTACACAATCCTAAGCAAACAGGTATCAAACGTTATGCCTTGTTTGGGACGGTTGTAGCATTGCTAGGTGCTTCAATTTCAAGTAGACATGTTTGGCTACAACACTTGCCTCCCGAAGAGGTGCCAGAATGTGGGCCTGGATTAGCTTATATGTTTCAATATTTCCCGCTGTTTGATACCCTTAAGTTAATGCTAAGTGGTACTGGTGATTGTGCTAAAGTTGATTGGACAATGCTAGGCTTTAGTATGCCTGCTTGGACATTGTTAGCATTTATCCTGTTGGCAATATTGAGTTTTTTACAAATTTGGAATAATAAATAAAAATGATTAGGTTATGTCATAGCTTTTAGTATGGGATGGTATTTCTGAGAATAGATAGTTTCTTGAAAATTCTTCAGGAAAGCGGTGCATACAGATGCTCTAATTCACCTATAGAGAGCTAAAAAATAATACTTTAATTGAGACATTTGAATGATAAAGATTTTATGGATATTGTTTTTTCTGGTGAATGTAACATTAGTGAAAGCTAATGACAATTCAGCCTCTTTACAACAAGTAATTTCAGGAAAACAACGTTCTTCAGAACATAAAGCTCGAGATAAATATAGACATCCTCAGCAAACACTAGAATTTTTTGAGGTTAAAGAAAATATGACAGTGGTTGAGATTTGGCCTGGAGAAGGATGGTACACAGAAATATTAGCGCCTTTTTTAAGAAATAAAGGAAAGTTATATGCCGGGCATTTCTCACCTGATTCCAAGCAATCTTATTATAAGAAGGGTGTAGAAAATTTTGTTAAAAAGCTCCATAAACAGCCTAGAGTATTTGATAAGGTTGACTTAACAGTGCTACAAGCAACTGATTTAATGGCCATTGCGCCTGCTGAATCAGCAGATAGGGTCCTGACGTTTCGTAATGTTCATAATTGGATGAAAAACGATCAGGCCTATTTGGTGTTTAAAGCCATGTATAACGCATTAAAACCTGGCGGTATTTTAGGCGTTGTAGAACATAGAAATAACTCGTTAAAGTCACAGGATAATAAATCAGAATCAGGTTACCTAAGTGAAGATTATGTGATTGCTTTGGCGAGAAATGCTGGTTTTGAGTTTTTGGGAAAGTCTGAAATTAATAGCAATAGTAAAGATACTAAAGATTATTCCGGCGGTGTTTGGACATTACCTCCAACTTTAGTGTTAGGAGATAAAAATCGTAATAAATACCTTGCTATCGGTGAGAGCGACAGGATGACAATAAAATTCATCAAGCCTAATAAGAGTCTATTTACAGGTAATAATTTAAGCCATTAATGATGGTACTGTTTCTTTTTCACCATTTATTAGTATTTACTATGCAAAGGATTAATAGTCTATTCAGCATAGTTTATTACTAATAAAACATTAGTAATAATTTAACGCTTATGACCACGTTGTGTTTGGGTGAGGAGCTTATTTTCAGAGTTGCGATTCCGATACCTGTTTATAGTTTATTTGACTATTTGGCCCCAGCTAACATTGAGCTGGACAGCCTTGAGCCGGGTATGCGCTTGGAAGTGCCTTTTGGAAAAGGTAAGAAAATAGCATTTCTGATTGAAATTACACAGAAAAGTGATCTGAAAGTTGGTAAATTAAAACGAGTTGTAAGGATTTTAGATCAGAAGTCTTTATTATCGTCAAAAGATTTGCAGTTATTAACGTGGGCCAGTAATTATTACCATCATCCGTTGGGAGAAGTTATTAGTGCTGCCTTTCCGGCAGCATTGCGACAGGGTAAATCGATTGTCCTTAAAACAGCAAAGTCTTTTGCATTAAGTCCTTTAGGTAAACTAACCTTAAGTACAGACTTGCAAAGAAGCCCTAAACAAAAAAGTCTGCTGGAGAAATTTCAAGCTACTTTATCGAGTTTTTCAGAAGCCGAGCTTTCAGCGTGGAATATTAATTGGAAACCTTCAGTTAAACTGTTACTTGAAAAGCAATTGATACAAGTAGACATTATTGCTGTCAAAGTAGAGCGCACAGATACCATAATCAGGAACAAAGCCTTGCAATGCAACCTGCAGCAGCAGGTTGCTATTGATGGCGTCTGTGGTGCATTGGGCCATTTTGGAGTTTTTTTGTTGGAGGGTGTTACTGGCAGTGGAAAAACAGAAGTTTATCTGCAGATTATTCATGAGGTATTAGCGCGAGGGCAGCAAGTTTTGGTGTTGGTGCCTGAAATAACGCTGACTCCGCAGCTTGAGGACCGATTTAGAAAGCGTTTTTTAGTAAGTATCGTTTTATTTCACTCTAAATTAACTGACAATCAACGGCAAGCTGCTTGGTTCAGTATGCAACAAGGTGAATGTTCTATTATGTTGGGTACTCGTTCTGCATTGTTTACACCATTAAAAAATCCCGGATTGATAATTCTTGATGAAGAACATGATGCGTCATTTAAACAACAGGAGGGTTTTCGATTTTCTGCCAGAGACACTGCAGTTTATCGTGGGAAGTTATTGGATATTCCGGTTTTATTGGGTTCGGCTACACCGTCTTTAGAAAGTTTATATAACGTTGATAAGCAGCGTTATCAATTGATGCATTTACCTGAGCGTGCGGGTAATGCGATAGAGCCGATGATGCAGTTATTGGATATCAGAAATAAAAAAATTCATGAGGGTTTGTCTGAAGTTTTGGTTGACGAAATACGCCGAACATTGGCAAAGAGTGAGCAGGTATTATTGTTTTTGAATCGCCGTGGTTTCGCTCCTACGTTAATTTGTCATGGCTGTGGATGGGTTGCCCGTTGTAAGCGTTGTGATGCTAATCTGGTTATTCATTTTGATGAGCAAAGATTGCGTTGCCACCATTGCGCCCAGGAACAAAGCCTTATTAAGCAGTGCCCTGCATGTGACTCCAGCGAATTAACACCGCTGGGTATGGGTACAGAGCGGGTAGAAAAAGTATTGATTGACCTATTTAAGGATAAAACAACAGTTCGTTTGGATAGAGATTCAACCCAGCGAAAAGGCTCACTAGAAAATTATTTACAACAAATAAATGAAGGTAAGGTAGATATTATTCTGGGTACGCAAATGTTATCTAAAGGCCATCACTTTCCAAATGTAACGCTAGTTGCCATTCTTGATGTTGATAGTGGATTATTTAGTATTGACTTTCATGCGGCTGAAAAAATGGCACAAATGATTGTGCAAGTTTCTGGACGTGCAGGACGCGCAGAAAAGCCAGGCAAAGTTATCATGCAAACACGACAACCTGAGCATCCTTTATTAACAACGTTAATAAAGGATGGTTATCGTAGTTTTGCAAAAACAGCATTGGCTGAGCGAAAAGAGGCATTATTACCTCCTTTTAGTTATCAAGCTTTATTGCGAGTCCAAGCCACTGATGCAAATACGCCGCAGTTATTTTTCCAAGCAATCATTGCCTTATTAAAGAAATTCGATGCTGGCCACACGCAAATTTTGGGGCCAGTCTCTGCTCCAATGGCCAAGCGGGCAGGATTTTTCCGTTATCAATTATTGTTTCAAAATACCAATCGCCAAGAACTACATGTTTTATTTGATACATTGATACCAAAAATTGCCAACCTTAAACAGGCGAAAAAAGTACGCTGGTCCTTGGATGTTGATCCTGTAGATTTGTATTGATATTGTTTGAATGGATAATCAGTTTATTTTCATGGATAATGAGCGAATATTTATCTGGTCTAACTACGCAGTGAAGCAATGAAACAAAAAATAGAAGAACTGATTCTGCAAGCCCTTGAAACGCTTCAGACAGATGGAGTTCTTAGCTTGGAAATTATTCCACCTATCACTATTGAACGAACCCGTGATGCACAGCATGGAGATTTTGCTTCGAATTTGGCTTTAATATTGGCCAAGTCGGCAAAAGTAAATCCCAGTGAACTGGCAATAAAGATTATTGCTGCATTGCCAAAGCATATTGCCATCATGAAAGTTGAGTTAGCCGGGCCGGGATTTATTAATTTCTTTATTGATCCAAGCTCTCAGTATCAGATTATCAATCAAATACATTCGCAAGGACGAGATTTTGGTTTGAGCAAGATAGGCGCTGGAAAAAAAGTTCAGGTTGAGTTTGTTTCAGCCAATCCTACAGGGCCTTTGCATGTAGGGCATGGTCGGGGAGCGGCTTATGGTTCTGCCGTGGCTGATTTGTTAAATGCTGTCGGTTTTGACGTGCATCGTGAATATTATGTAAATGATGCAGGTCGGCAGATGGATATACTGGCTACCAGCATTTGGTTAAGATATCTGGAAGAATGTGGCGAGCCTGTAGTTTTCCCTAGCAATGCTTATCGTGGTGATTATGTTCGCGAAATTGCCAAGGATCTTTACATTAATGCCAACAATGACTATCGTAGACCCGCTGAGTTGGTGTTAGAAAATATTCCTCCTGATGAGCCGCAGGGTGGTGATAAAGACATACATATTGATTCACTTATTGACCGAACAAAAACTTTATTGGGAACGACACTTTACCGAGATTTTTTCCAAATTGGTCTGGATAGTATTCTGGATGATATTAAAGTTGATTTAAAAGAGTTTGGTGTTGATTATCAGCAATGGTTTTCAGAACGTGATTTGATGGATAATGGTTCCGTTGACAAAGCACTTGAGCGCCTCCGCATAGGAGGTCATCTTTACGAACAGGACGGTGCAACTTGGTTTGCATCCAGTAAGTTAGGTGATGAAAAAGATCGTGTAGTGGTTAGAGAAAATGGCCAGTATACTTATTTTGCTTCAGATATTGCCTACCATATGAATAAACTCGATCGTGGTTTCGATCAGATTATTGATATTTGGGGTGCTGACCACCATGGTTATGTTCCCAGAGTTAGAGCAGCAATACAGGCATTAGGTGCCGATGAGTCCAAATTAAAAGTATTATTAGTGCAATTTGCAGTTTTGTATCGCGGTGAAGAACGTCTACAAATGTCGACTCGTTCAGGTGAATTTGTTACGTTACGGCAATTACGTAATGAGGTAGGTAAGGATGCGGCACGCTTCTTTTACGTGATGCGTCGATCTGAACAGCACATGGATTTTGATTTGAAATTGGCAACCTCAAAATCTAATGAAAATCCGGTGTTTTATGTTCAATATGCCTATGCAAGAGTTTGCAGTGTATTGCGTCAGCTAGATGAAAAAGGCTTTGAAAGAAACCTGTCAAGGGGCATGGAAAGTCTCGGCAGATTGGGTGAAGAACATGAGATTTCATTACTGGGAACACTAGCACGTTATCCGGAAGTAATTGAACGTGCCGCATTGCAATACGAACCGCATCAGTTAGTTCATTATTTACGAGATCTAGCGCACGAATTACACACTTACTATAATGCCCATCAGTTCCTCGTTGAAGATGCTTGTGTTCGTGATGCCAGATTGAATTTGGTGTGTGCGGTAAAACAAGTATTGGCAAACGGTTTGGAATTATTAAATATTAACGCACCTGAATCTATGTGATGTCTAGAGATTATAAACCAAGAGACCAAGATAAAAAAATTGGGTTGCGCAGGCAAAAATATGGTAAGCAACAGCCCAAAATTGCGTTGTGGAAATGGATGCTAATAGTTGCCATTACAATTTCTTTTGTGGTATTTCTGGTTTATCTGAAGACTATGTCGATCAAGCCAATAAATATAAAGCAGTCTTCACAAACAATAGAAAATAAAGTTACACCCGAGCATGAGAAAAATCCTGAAGTTAAGCTGGAACCAAAGGGCCCTCAATTTGATTTTTATACTATTTTGCCTGACAAAGAAGTTGTGGTGCCAGAGTATGAAATTAAAACCCGCGTACGGGAAGAGCGAGTAGGCAAAGCGAAAGAAGCTCATTATATGATGCAGGCAGGTTCTTTTAAGACAGCTAAAGAGGCGGATAACTTAAGGATCAAGCTTGCTTCGATGGGTATAGAGTCAAAAGTTCAGAAAGGCAAGGTGGGTAGCGTAAATTGGTATAGAGTTAAATTGGGGCCTTTTGCTCAAGCTGACAGTATTAGTGCTATTAGAAGTCGACTAAGACAAAATAATGTTGATGTAGTTATTACCGAGAACAGTGAATAATTTTTCAAGGAAAGGTTAAATAAACGGTCTAATAGACCATTTATTTAACCTTCTTCCTCTTTTTCATCATCAGCTGACATATCAGAAATTTCTTTTAATCGGGATATCGCTTTGAAATTAATGCTGTTCTCAGGATATGACCCTTCTTCGTTTGCCTCACCTGCGAGTTGACCAGTCAATAATTCCAGCGTTTCATCAACGCTGGCTACTGCGTAAATAGCAAACAGTCCATTTGCAACCGCATCAATAACTTCTTGTTTTAACATGAGATTACGTTTATTTGCAGATGGAATAATAGCAGCGTGTTCACCATTAAGACCACGGGCCTGACAAAGTCTAAAGTAGCCTTCTATTTTCTCATTAACACCACCTACGGCCTGTACTTCTCCGTATTGATTTATTGACCCAGTAACCGCAAAAGATTGCATAATCGGTATACGGGTAAGCGCAGAAATAAGGCAACAGAGCTCAGCTAACGACGCACTATCACCATCAATATAACCATAAGACTGCTCAATCGCAATACTGGCAGATATTGCTAAAGGAAATTGCTGTGCGTATGAGTGCCCCAGATAACCGGTTAAAATCATAACACCTTTTGAATGGATGGCCTGACCCAATTCAGCTTCGCGTTCGATATCAACAATGCCTCTGGAACCTGGATAAACTGTAGTGGTAATACGAGCAGGAGCACCAAAACTACTGCCGCCAATTTCCAAAACAGTTAAGCCGTTGATCTTTCCGATAGCCTCGCCTTCGGTATCAATCAAAATCGTGCCGTCAAGCATCTCTTCCAGTATAGCTTGGGACAGACGACCATTGCGATGTTCTCGGGCAGTTAATGCTTGTTCAATATGTGTTCTGTCGATTTCATTTTGTGCACTTAGCTTGCAAAAGAGATTGGCTTCAGCAATTATGTCTAGCGAATCTTTTATGTGAGCCGAAAAATGATGCTGATTTTCTGAGAGTCGGCAACTGTGCTCAACTAAACCCTCAATAGCGGCGCGAGTTAAAGGCTTGGTGCCAGAGTCAGCGGCCTGTTTAAACATTAATCTAGCAAAGCCTTGCATGGATTCATTGTTAAGGGGAATGTAATTATCAAAATCGGCAAGAATCCTGAACATTTCATTAAATTCACTATCCATTTCTTCAAGGAGATAATAAATATCCCGAGAACCAACCAGAATTACCTTAACATTAAGAGGAATGACTTCGGGTTTTAAAGTAATGGTATTAATACCTAACTCTGAATAAGGCGATTCAATCTCAATGCGTCCTGATTGTAAGGCTCGCTTTAAGCCTTCCCACACAAAGGGATAGGTCAACAGTTTTTCAGCGTCGAGAATTAAATAACCACCATTGGCTTTATGCAGTGAGCCTGCGCAAATTTTTCGATAATTAGTAACCAATGCACCTTGTTCACTGACATATTCAATACGCCCAAACAGGTTTTGATAGATTGGATGAGGTTCATAAATTACGGGAGCGCCACTTTCCTGTTTATTATCGACAATAATATTTGGTGCATACAGCTCGGTCAACGTCATGCGTTTTGTAGCTGTTTCTCGTGGTTCGAGTGTACGCGCCGGCATTAAATAATCAGTAATGGTTTGATCGAGATTTTTTTTGATTTCTTCTAAATAAGTGATGGCATCATCAATATTTAGATATTTATCATTCAGCTCCGAAAATAAAGGTTCAATAGCCAAGCTGATAGTGTCATTATCAAGTTGCTTTATTTTTTCAACCATTGTTCTGCGCCACTGGGGTAATTCCAGTAACACATCACTTAAATATTCCTCCAGACTTTCAACTTGACTGTGAAATTCTTCACGCTCAGTTTGTGGTAATTGCGTAAATTGCTCTTCATTAAGAGACTTGTTTTCTCGGATAGGTGCAAACGTAATGGATTCACTTTCCCTAAATAGAGCAATTTTATATCCTTGGGCTTTATGATCTACAAGGTCAATCGCAGCGTTATAATTTTGGCTAAACAGACGTTCAATTGCAGATTTTTTTTGCTGATAAGCCGGGCTTTCAAAAGCGGCTGGAAACGTTGCCAATAAATCATCCAGTAATTTTTCGATATCCTTGCAAAATACTTGCCCAAACTCAGCGGGTAATTCTATGGCAACAGGTTCTCTTGAATTTTCAAAGTTATCTACATAAACATAAGAGGATGGTGCCGGCAAAGCTTGAGAAACCACATCCAAATGGCTCGTAACCATAGTCAATCGCCCCAAGCCTGTTTCGCCCATCACAAAAATATTGTAGCCCGGATTCGGCATAGCAATACCAAACTCCAATGCCGACTGCGCCCTGGATTGTCCTAAAATCCCACTTTGCAAGCGGGTTGCTTCCGGTAAATCTATGCCGGTCAAATCGACATTTAGTTTCAGTGAGTCAAGTGGAAGTTTTAAAGTAGTAGACATGGATAAATGCGAAAAGACTTGGAGTATAAATAATTGAACATTCTATCATTTTTATACGTTGCTTCGATAACAAGTCTGTCTATTAATTACGAATAACTTTTGGTTGGGTATAAAAAATAAGACTAAATAACAAGATTAACAGTACGATAAGAGAGGGAAGATCACCAAATCTAGCATAAGGTGTTATACCGATCATGGGTATGATGGATTCGTTAAGTACTGTCGTTTTAAATAAGGGTGCCTGCTGGATGATTTCACCCTTCGGTCCAATAACTGCAGTTGCACCGGTATTGGTCGCTCGTAACATGAAACGTCCAGTTTCTAAGGCGCGCATTCTGGCCATTTGCAGGTGTTGATAGGGCTCGATTGAATGACCAAACCATCCGTCATTGGTTACGTTAACCAGATAAGCAGCCTCAGATAAGCCTGTAATACTCAGATCACCAAAGGCATCTTCATAACAGATAGATGTTATAAAGGAATAACCACCCGCTTTTAATAACGCCTGATTTTTGTTGCCGGGCGTAAAGTTCCTCAGCTTTATACCTAGGCTATTTAATATAAAGCCTGACACCGGTTGCCAGGGTAAATATTCACCAAAAGGTAGTAAATGTTTCTTTCGATAGAGGGCACTGTCCTTACCCAGCGTCATTACAGTATTGTATTTCTCGTTTGTTAATTCATCATAAGCGGGTAGGCTAACAATTAAATCTGTCTTATGTTGTTCTGCAGCCCTACTTAAAGGTAGCAAAAATCCTTCGTGTACATCCGCCAAATAAGCCGGAATAGACGTTTCAGGCCACACGATTACAGACGAAGTCCAATTTGCTTCTGTTAGTTCTTTATAAAGCATTAGGGTTTTAAGTTTATTTTCCGGAAGCCATTTTTGGTCTTGACTGATATTGCCTTGAATTAAAGACACGTCGATAGGATTGCCAAGGGGATGAGTCCATTTTATCGTTTTTAATAAGCTGCCACCTGTCCATATGGCAATAAGTAGAAGAGACAAAAACGGCCAATGTTTTTTGTGTTGAAAAATAAAAGCACCAGTAGAAGCCGTTAAGGCTACTAAAAAGCCAGTACCATAAACACCCAAGACAGGTATATAGCCTGCTAAAGGCATATCCAGTTGGGAGTAAGCACTTTGTAACCAAGGAAAGCCATCAAGCACCCAAGCACCACGAAAATATTCGAATAACAGCCAAACAACGGGCATAACCAGAATTCCTTTAAGCCCTTGGTCGTCGCGGCGAATTGAAACAGAGATATAACCTACCAGCGCTGGAAATAGCGCCCAAAAACCAAAAAACAGGCAAGTGATCAGGCTTGAGCTTAAGGGGTTGGCACCGCCAAAATCATGGATGCTGATGTAAACCCAAGAGACACCTACGCCAAATGAGCCAAGGCCAAATAAATAGCCTCTAAAGAATGCCTGCCTGGGCGTTGTCTTTTGCCAGCAAGTAAAAAGCAGGCTAAGGGCAACTGGTGCTAGATAATGCTGATCGAAGGGTGCAAAAGCCAGAGTAAATAAAATACCCGCAAATGTTACCAGCAGATTCGAATATGTTTTTGATGAAATTAGCATGGATTGAAGCTACCAGGTTTGAGATACCTACCTAGAAACAAATAAGATGACTTTGTATTGATTGATTTTCATAACTTGAGTGTTATTCAATATTTTGTATTTGCTCACGCATTTGTTCAATCAGCACTTTAAGCTCAATAGCTATTTGAGTCATTTCTTTGTCGGTTGATTTAGAGCCCAAGGTATTGGCTTCACGGTTAAGTTCTTGCATTAAAAAATCCAGGCGTCTACCGACGGGCTCTTTCTCTTTTAGAACCCGAACTACTTCAGTGAGATGGGTGTTCAGTCGATCCAGTTCTTCGGTAATATCCAGTTTTTGCGCCAGATAAACCAGTTCCTGTTCCAGGCGATCAAAATCGGGTTCTGCCACCAGTTCCACGATTTTATCGGTTACTTTATTGCGAATCAATAATAAGACTTCCGGCATACGTTTGTTGGCTAAGACAACAAAGCCTTGCATTTTTAGGCAGCGTTCTTCTAGTAAGGCTTTAAGTTGAGCGCCTTCACGTTCTCGAGCTTGCAGAAATTGGGTAAGTGTTTGTTTGACTAAATGTGTAATAGCTTCGTTAAGGTGAGTTTTATCAGTAACCGGTTCTTGTTGAATGCCTGAAAATGCTAAAACATCCAGAGCTGAAAAGGATAAAGAGACTTGCATTTGTTCTTCAATTAGGTGAGTGGCAGCAAGTAAGGCTTTAACCGCATCAATATTGATATGAAAGTTTTGGTCGTCTTGAGACAGTTTTTTATAACTTAAGGCGCATTCAACCTTGCCGCGATTGATTTTTGCGGCAATAATTGAGCGAAGGTCGGCTTCAAGGAAGCGTAAGTGATCAGGTAATTTTAAGGTGATATCGCAGTAACGGTGATTGACAGAGCGTAATTCGCAATTTAGAGTTAAATCTCCGATACGAGCTTCATTCCCGGCATAGGCGGTCATACTTTTAATCATTGTTCACCCAGGTTTTTAGAGATTTAGTCTTAAGGTTACGTCTTCTAATTCTGTCGCTTACAACCAATATTGGTTTGCTTTTAAGCAAGCAATTATAAAATTGGGGGAAGTATAGCTTATAAGTCAGGTATACTGTCAGGTTTTCATTTTATCGGAACACACATGAGACCAAGCGGACGTAATCCAGATCAACTCAGAGACATAAAATTTACCTGTGGTTATACTAAGCATGCAGAAGGCTCTGTACTGGTTGAGTTTGGCGACACTCGTGTGCTTTGTACGGCCAGTGTTGACAAGAGTGTCCCCCGCTTTCTAAAAGGTAAGGGTGAAGGCTGGGTAACTGCTGAGTATGGCATGTTGCCTCGTTCAACACATAGTCGTATGGGGCGTGAAGCCGCTTATGGCAAGCAGGGTGGACGCACCCTGGAAATTCAGCGTTTGATTGGCCGCTCTTTAAGAGCCGCGGTAGATTTAAAAGCATTGGGTGAACATACCATAACCATTGATTGCGATGTACTTCAGGCTGATGGTGGTACCCGTACGGCTGCAATTACCGGTGGTTTTGTGGCCTTGTCGATAGCAATAGAAAAAATGCTTAAGCGCAAATTAATTAAGACCAACCCTCTGCATGGTCAGGTTGCTTCAGTATCAGTTGGTATTTATAACGGTGTGCCAGTGTTGGATTTGGATTATGCAGAAGACAGCAACGCCGAAACCGATATGAACGTGGTGATGAACGATGCTGCTGCATTTATTGAAGTGCAAGGTACCGCCGAGGGACATGCCTTTAGAAAAGAAGAGATGGATGCCATGTTGGAGTTAGCCAGCCTCGGTATCAAACATTTACTTGAGAAACAACAAGAAGCATTAGAAAACTATTTATAAAATAAAAGCCTTTTGCCTTCAGCCTAAACTATGACTTTTTTATCAACGCAACAAATCATTTTAGCCAGTAGCAATATAGGTAAAATCAAAGAAATCCAAGACATTCTTGCCGAGCATCTAATTGTTCCACAGTCGGTATTTAATGTGACCGATGCTGATGAGACAGGCTCCACCTTTGTAGAAAATGCTATTATCAAAGCCAGACATGCGGCTTTTCAGTGTAAGTTGCCGGCCATAGCAGACGATTCCGGTTTGGTTGTTGATGCTTTAAGCGGTGCGCCGGGTGTTATTTCTGCTCGTTATGCCGGTGTTGGCGCCTCTGATCGGGATAATGTGCAAAAGTTACTAAAAGAACTGGAAGACGTTCCGGAGGAGCGGCGTAGCGCCCGTTTTATCTGTGTTATGGTTTTTCTGGAAGATGCTGAAGATCCTTTTCCAGTGATTGCGCAAGGCGTTTGGGAAGGGCAAATTTTATTTCAACCGATTGGTGCCAATGGGTTTGGTTATGATCCTGTTTTTTGGGTACCTGAACAGCAGTGCGCATCGGCTGAATTATCAGCCGCTGTTAAAAATTCGTTAAGCCATAGGAGCAAGGCGTTACGAAGTTTGACAGATTTGATTAAGGCAAGAGTATAACTCAATCATTATTGATGAATACGCCAGATTTGATTGCTCGGCAGTTTGCCAAAACCATTGTCACTGTTTCTCCGCTTGGAAACGGCCTGATTAATGATACGTTTCTGGTTGCAACGGAATCATCACATTTTGTTCTGCAACGAATAAATCCCAAGGTTTTTCCTAAGCCTGAGCAGATCATGGATAATTTGATCAAGCTTAATCGGCATATAAAACAAAAATCGAATGTGGCGCTACAGCTCAAAATACCTGAGTCCTTAAAGACGATAAGCAACCATGATTTTTACTTGGATGAGCAGGGTGATTGTTGGCGTGCACTGGACTATATTCAAGATTCTGTCAGCCTTGAGACACTTGCTGATCTAAGTCAAGCCGAACAAACGGGGTTTGCCTTGGGTTATTTTCATTGTTTAGTGAATGATCTTGATCCATTGCTTTTGCATGATACGTTGCCCGGCTTTCATATTGCACCCGCTTATTTAACTCATTATGAAGACGTTATAGCGGAAGCGCCTAGGCAAACTGATCTTGCAAGTATTTATTGTGAAGAGTTTATTGCCAAATATCAGTATTTGGCCGATATTTTGGAAACTGCAAAAGAGAAAGGATTATTGCCCATGCGGGTTATTCATGGTGATCCTAAATTAAATAATTTTCTCTTTGATCAATATGGTGAAGAGATTATCAGTCTTATTGATTTGGATACGGTTAAGCCTGGTTTGGTACATTACGATGTTGGTGATTGTTTACGTTCTTGTTGTCACAAATTGGAATCCAATGAATTTGATCTTGAGCTATGTGCAGCTATATTAAAAGGCTATTT
Source organism: uncultured Methylococcaceae bacterium (assembly GCA_903939355.1). Classification (GTDB taxonomy): domain Bacteria; phylum Pseudomonadota; class Gammaproteobacteria; order Methylococcales; family Methylomonadaceae; genus Methylobacter_C. The sequence goes on from CAJAHC010000143.1 coordinate 15,138, forward strand.
AGCAGAAGTCAGCGTGTTTTTTTCAGAAGATGATTATCGATTTTTGGTTGCGGCTATACAATTAATTCCCTTTGAGTTGGGATTGCGGTTTTATACTGATTACCTGGAAGGTAATCAGTATTTTAAAGTAACTGAGCCAACAGAAAATTTACGACGCGCAGTCAATCAATTTGAGCTTTGCCAAAACATTATCGCGCAAGAACCCGCCATTAAGACATTAATAAAGCGAATAAAAAGCCAATGCAAAAGTTAACTGTCGCCGAATTGATACAAGTGTTTCCAAACGACGGAGAGCTGGTTTGGATAGGAGTAAGGCCGGCGCACGGTGAACCAATGATTGCGGTGAGTAGAGTTATGGTTAACCAACTCTCGGGCTTGATTGGTGATCGTTATAACGGCAGTAGTGGTAAACGACACGTTACATTAATTCAATACGAACATTTGGCGGTGCTTGAGTCATTGATGGGTAAAGAGGTTTCCCCGGAATTCTTGCGCCGCAATCTGGTCATTAAAGGTATAAATTTGTTGGCGTTAAAAAATGCCAAGTTTAGGATTGGCGGGGTTGTTTTTCAAACAACCGGATTTTGTCATCCCTGTTCTAAAATGGAAGTTACATTAGGTGCTGGAGGTTATAACGCAATGCGCGGACATGGCGGCTTAACTGCTCAGGTTTTACAGGAAGGTTTGCTACGATTAGGGGATAGGTTGACGGTCTTGTCTTGAGAAATGATACGATTTTAAAAAAAATTGGCGGAAACGAATTCCGCCAGAATGACACTTACATGAGGGTGTAATGCTAACTAAAAATTGCTAAGTTAGCGTTTATGTTACTTGAAAGTTATTACACTACTGTGACAAAATTGTTAAAAATTTAGTTTATATTAAAAAGCTTTTAAAATGAGCAAACGAACGGTCTATGGGTTTTTAAGTCATAATCGGTGTAACTTTGATTGCTACTTTAGAGCTGAATCTACTTTTGAATTGTAAGGGGCTGATTTACGTTGTCGGTGGTATATAACCTTCAGGCATTTCATTATTACCTTCAAATAAAAACTTGGTTCTTTCTTCTGCCAAATAAGCTCGAGCTTTCGGGTCAAAGCTTGCCAATTTATTTTCATTAATAAGAATGGTTTGTTTTGATAGCCATTCTTTCCAAGCTGATTTAGATATTTTTTCATAAATTTCCAGACCCTTGGGTCCTGGAAAAGGTGGCTCATCAAAGCCTTCGGCTTCTATACCCAGTTTTACGCACTTAACCATTCTAGTCATTGTTGTCCTCGTGTGTGTTGATTTAATAGTAATTTAATTGGTGCCGGTAATCCCAAATTTTTAATCTGCTCAGTGTTATACCAGACGGTTTGATCTGCTTCCATCACAAAATTTATAGGGTTATCTGTTTGAATAAGCACAGTCGTGTAATCTAAGTGATAATGAGAAAACGTGTGGCGCTGAGGAGGCAGGGTTTTTGAAATAACAATGAGTGTATTTGCTTTTAGGCACCATTCATAGATAGACTCAATATTGGTAAATTCCGGCAGGCTCCATAAGCCTCCCCAGATCCCCGATGGGGGTCTTTTTTTCAGTAATATCTCGTGGTTATTATTACTCAGTAACAAGAAAACAAGTTGTTTAATCGGTAAGGTTTTTGAGGCTTTAGGCGTTGGCAATAATGAAACTGTATTGGTCATTTTGGCTTTGCAATGACTATTGAGAGGGCAATCATTGCAGGCCGGTTTACTTCGCGTGCAAATTGTTGCGCCTAAATCCATTATGGCTTGAGTGTAATCAGCTACTCGATCTAACGGCGTTAAGTCTGCGCTAATAGCCCATAATTGTTTGCTAATTTGACTATTTCCTGGCCAACCAGAAACCCCTTTGAATCGAGTCAGGACTCTTTTGACATTGCCATCCAGAATTGGGTGGCTTTTTTTAAATGCGATGCTTAAGATAGCACCGGCTGTCGAGAGGCCAATACCAGGCAAGTCGAGTAATTTCTCCAGCGTATCAGGAAAATATTCTTGCTCCACTATAATTCGTGCGGTTTTATGCAGATTACGGGCGCGAGCGTAGTACCCCAGCCCTGACCAACGATGTAAAACCTCATCGACAGGTGCTTTTGCCAAGCATTCTATTGTGGGAAACTGTTTTATAAAGGAATTAAAGTAAGGGATGACGCTAGTAACCTGTGTTTGTTGCAGCATGGTTTCGGAAAGCCAAACCCGATAGGGTGAAATATCCTGTTGCCAAGGCAGGTCTTTTCGGCCGTTCTGATCGAACCAGGTGAGTATGCTTTTTTGGTAGTCTGAAGAATTCATAAGGAGTTAATCAAAGTGCATCTACGGATTAAGGCCATAAGAAGTTTCTGGTAAAAGTAATACTTCATTCTTTAGGTTTTTTAAAAAGACCTTTTAATAAATTACCTAGTCCAGGCCCTATTTTTTTATCAATTTTATGCACGATTTCATCAATCTTATTATGATTTTTATCAATAAATTGATCTATCTTTGCTTTATTTTTATCGCTTAATATGGCTGCTAAGTCAACGGTATAAGTTGGTTTGGCAAAAGTGCCTGCAATATTGACATTGATTGGCGTGTCAATGAGTTGCTCAGGCTCTGTGGTGGTTGCTTTTGTCTTAATGTATCGGGCATTAAGTTTATAATCCAGCTTCTCTGAGTTTAAATCTGCAGTGCCTTTGCCATTTAAATGCATCTTGCTGGCAACGCCAATCAGATCATTATTCTGAACCAGGCCATTGTTTATCGTTGCCGACCCTGAAAGTTTAGAGAATAACATTTGATCGTTTTTGTTATCGGCCGGTAAGGTAGGCTCTTTAATTAATGTCTTGGCATCATCGATTATTTTTTGAAGATTAAAGCCTTTTATAACACAGTCGGTAAGCAAAAAGCTTAAGTTGCCTTTGAGTGAGGATTTTAATTCCTTTGCATTGTTACCTTGGCCTTCAAGTTGCGTGGAGAGGTCAAGTAAACCGCTCAACTTAGTGGCACCGTTAAAGTCATTAAGCAGGGGTTCGATTTGAACATGAAGTATTTTTTCGTTTATTGACAGTATCGGTTTGTTATTGCGCATATCGACACTGAAAACACCATTATATGACCCAGCGTAAAATCCTTTAGCAGATTGTTGTGCATTTATTAAACCCTCTTTTACGTCCAAATTTAGTTGAACATCTTGCATGGTCATGGCGTTAACTTTAAGTCTCTCTAGGGACAATTGACCATTAATAATTAATTTTTTTAATAGTTCCACTGGAAGAGAAGAGGTGCCCAACGCTAAGGTAATGGCAGGGCTGTTTATAGGTTTGGACTTTTTATCCGCAATCGGCGCTAAATAAGGATCTAAATCCATGTTGTCAGAGGCTAAATTGAAAGTGATAGCAGGCTTAGAAAAGTCTGTAATGGTGGTTGATCCTTTGATTTGAGTGCCATCTAAGGTTAATGACATATTTTGCAAGTCAACCGCGTTATCAGTTACCAGTAAATTAAAAGTGGCTGCTGCTTTACTTAAGGCTTTTTCATCTTGCAGGGCAGGAACCTTAATGTCCAGTTGATTTAAAACATTTCTCAGATTAAAGGGAGCAATGGTTATTGGACCTTGAAAAGAAAATTTGCTGTTATTAGTGTTGCCAGTAATTTCTGCAGAAAGAGATATATCTTGTGATGTAAGTTTTAATCCAGAAACGTTAAGTGATTGCTTTGTTCTATCCATTGCGACATTGTTGATTGTCAGTGCCGCTAATATTGATTTATCTTCATTGTTGTTTGCTTTTATTATGGTTTTAAGTTGTAAATCACTATGATCTAATGCAAGTGATGTCAGTGCTTGGTTAACAGTTAACCCCGTCCTTAATTTAATTGATTCTGTCCAATTTGTTTCTGGACTCATAGCCATTAGGGATAGATCAACAGTAACTGCTTCATCATAAGCAAATTTATTGGAATTAATGTTAATATCTTTGATGAGTAGGATTTTTCCAGATCTCTGGTTCTTCCAATTAATGACAGCATTTTCAATGGCAACACCATTGATCGCCAATAAAGTCAGGCCATTATTGGTTGCTTCTGGCTTATTATTACTGGCAATAGGCGATAAAGGCTTAACATTTGTAATATTCGATCGGGTTAAATCATCCCAATTGTTGATGCCCTGTGAGTTTTTTTCAAGATTCAGAGTTAAGCCTTTTATGATGACTTGATCTATTTCAATTTTATTTAAAAATAGTGGTAATAAATTAATTTTAATAGCACTTTCTTCAAGGCTTGCAAAAGTTTTTTCTTGAAAACCAATGGCGTTACTTAAAGTCATTTTTCCTGTAGAAATTCCGGTCCAAGGAAAGAGTGAAATTTTTATATCCCCTGTTAATGTTAAATCTCTGCCAGTATTGTTTTTTACGGCAGCAATAACTTCGAGCTTAAAGTTATTTGGATTTATAAAAAAGGGTAGGGTAAAGATCGCGATTACTATCGAGAGGATTATTACAGCAAGGATGGATAGTAGTATTTTAATTGGTTTGCTCACAATTTATCCCAGATATAAAAAAGTGTAATGTTAACCATTATGGAATATCATGCAGTCTTTAAGCTAATTAAATACTAGCGAGAGCTAGTAATATTGTATGCACATTTTAATTTAAAGAGAGGATAGAAGGATGTCATTTTTAGCTATATTTTCTGGGGTTGGGGTTCTGGTTTGGTTTTATTTAACCGCAAAAGAAAAGGGTGAGCATCGTTTTAATTGGGCTATTGTAGGGTTAATAGGTTACTGGCTTGCTTGGGGAGGGGCTAAGCTTGTGTTGACTATTGCGGGGCTCGTGGCAAAGGGTACCATAATGGCGGTGATAGTTAATCAGATCCCAGTTATTTGCGCCATCGGAGCAGCTTTTATAGTTCGAAGGAAGTTGTTGTCGGATGTCGCTGTAAAATAAAAAAAGGCGCAAGTCATACGTTAGTACTTGCGCCTCAAATGATTTACAGTTTGTCTGCGTTTTTATCCAAATATTCTGCAACACCTGCTGGACTTGCATTCATGCCAGCATCACCTTTATTCCAACCAGCAGGGCAAACTTCGCCATGCTCTTCGTGGAATTGAAGGGCATCAATTACTCGAACTAATTCATCCATATTGCGCCCTAAAGGTAGATCGTTTACTACTTGATGACGAACGACACCACTACGATCAATCAAGAAAGTGCCTCGGTAAGCAACTCCACCATTAGCCTCAACATCATAATCTTTAACAATAGCATGTGTAAGATCAGCGGCCATTGTGTAACGAACAGGGCCTATGCCACCTTTGTTGATAGGCATATTACGCCATGCATTGTGAGTGAAATGTGAATCTATAGAGACAGCAATCACTTCAACACCGCGACTTTTAAATTCATCCATACGATGATCTAAGGCAATAAGTTCGCTTGGACAAACAAAAGTAAAATCCAAGGGATAGAAAAACACTACTGCATATTTGCCACTAGTGGCTTCAGAGAAGCTGAATGAATCAACTATTTGACCATCCCCTAGGACGGCAGGAACTGTAAAATCAGGTGCTTGTTTACCAACTAAAACGCTCATTGATTATCTCCAAAAATATTGAAAAAGCAAAAGGTTATGGACTTATTACCAGCCATTACAGCAGTGGTATGGCCATATTCTACACTGAAATAGTTGGTAATTGTCTAATGTTGTTAATTTTAACTTGCTTTAATATGCGCTTAAGAGATAATTTGCAGATTATATATTAAAAATATCGCAACTTTAGCGTCTAGATGCTGCTCTTTACTTCAGCTACTTAGTCTTGACGTTAACTAAAAATATTTGTAAATCTTGTAAAGGAGGGTGTTTTGTGGCAAAAAATAAGCATATAACCGAACCAGATGTGTTTGGTTTTCAGGTTCGTATTGTAAGGCGTGGCAAAGAAAGTAGTCGTTATTTTTCACATAAGTTGTGGGGCAATAAAAATAAATCTTTGAATGCTGCCATTACCTGGCGAGATCAGATGCTGGTGGTCTTAAAAGGTAGTAAAACTCGTTTTCTTAAGCCCCCTAAAAATAAAACAACCACTGGAGTCACTGGCGTATCCAGAACCATTAAATATGATCATAGAAAAGATAAAAATTATTTATGTTATACGGTTTTTTGGGTAAGTAATGGTAAATCCAGAAATAAAACTTTTCAGGTTGGCAATGTTGAGAAAGTAACTGCTGATGATGAGTTACATGCTTTTCGCACGGCCAAGTTATTTAGAATTTGCTACGAAGTTTCAATTGATAATGACATAGAATTTCATGATGAGAAGTTTGTCGGCTGGAAGAAGATCCGCCTTTATGATGATGAAAACTTAAATGCAGTTTGATTTTATCTGACTATCGATTAGGCGGATATAGGAGCGTTTAAAAACCCGAATTTGTTAGCGCGTTTTAAGTAGTTCAATGATCCCGTCTAATTCATCTAAGCTCGTATAGGTAATTATTAACTTCCCTGAACCGTTTTCTTTGTGATCTATGGTAACTTTTGCGCCTAGTTTTCCTGTTAATTCATCTTGTAATTTTACGGTATCGTTATCTATGAGTTTGATTTTTTGATTTTTTGGATCGGCATGACTTTCTTTAACTAATCGTTCAGTTGCTCTTACTGTTAATCCTTCTTTAATTACCTTATTGGCTAGTGCAACTTGTTTACTTCCTTCTAAACATAATAGTGCTCGCGCATGCCCCATTTCTAAGTGGTTACTAAGCAATAATTTTTTTACATCTGGATGTAAGTCCATTAGTCTTAATAAATTGGTAACCGTGGTACGAGATTTTCCAATAGCTTCAGCTATCAGTTGATGAGTCATTTCAAATTCATCCAATAATCGTTTTAGTGCTTCTGCTTCCTCCAAGGGGTTAAGGTCTTCTCGCTGAATATTTTCAATGAGCGCCATAGCCATTGCAGTACGATCGTCTATTTCTTTAATGACTACAGGAATCTGAGTTAAGCCAGCAAGTTGGGATGCTCTCCAACGCCGCTCTCCAGCTACTATTTCATATTTCTCAAAAGATATTTTGCGTACAACAATAGGTTGTATAATACCCTGAGCCTTTATAGAATCAGCTAGTTCCTGCAATTTTTCAGGATTTAGATCTTTTCGAGGCTGATATTTGCCTCGTTGCATAGATTCTATTGGCAGCGATTGTAGATGTTGTTTTTTTTCTTCGGCAACAGATATATCACCTAATAAGGCATCAAGACCACGACCCAGCCCACGTTTGATTGAAGACATTTGCTCTCTTTATGTATGTTTTATTGGAGAATATATTTTTCCCCGCTTGTTATAATTTGATTAAGTATACCTTTAAAGACGACGCGCTATAATTTCAAACGCATCAATTAGTTTAATTAAAGCCTCGGCTTCAAATAAAAGATTAACTTTTTCTTGATGAATAGATTCCAATGCTTCCCGCGCGATTGGCGAATCTTGTAGGTCTGTTGAATATTCAGTAGGTCGATGATCTTTATCAATAGATCTTAAGGTATTGCGTGAAAAATTGTTGTTGTTTTCAAGAGTTTCATTTATTGGTGGGTATTGTAAGTGTTGTGCTTCTTGAGGTATAACATTTCCCAGTAAAGCCTCAAGCCCTCTGCCAAGGCCGCGTTTATTTATAGTCATGCAGTATCTTTTCTGATCATTTCACCCGCTAGAGCAATATAAGCGATTGTTCCTCTGGATGATTTATCGAAACTTAGAGCCGGTAAACCATGGCTTGGGGCTTCTGCTAAACGGACATTTCTTGGAATGCATGTTCTGAATACTTTATCACCGAAATATCTAATTAGTTGTTCAGAGACATCTTTGGTCAGACGATTCCTATCATCGTACATTGTTCTCAAAATACCCTCTAAGTGCAATTCTGGATTGACAGAATTTTGAATGTTTTGAAGTGTACTCATCAATGCAGATAAACCTTCAAGGGCATAGTACTCACATTGCATAGGTATTAACAAACTATTGGCCGCCACCATCGCATTTAAAGTAAGCATATTTAAAGACGGTGGACAATCAATTAGAATGTAATCATATTGAGATTTGATCGGATTTAAGGCATCTGCAAGTCGTAACTCTTTACGATCAGCATGGATTAGCTTTACTTCAGCAGCAGTCAAGTCTGCATTGCCGGGGATTACAGAAAAGCCTATGTTTGGAAGATAAATGATGGTTTCTGTGGCAGGAACATCTTCAATCAATAAATCATAACTTGAGAATTTGACTTCTTGTTTATCAACACCACAGCCCATTGCTGCATTGCCTTGTGGATCAAGATCGACTAACAAAACTTTTCGCTTAGCTGCAGCCAAAGAAGCCGCCAAATTTACGCAGGTTGTTGTTTTTCCAACGCCACCTTTTTGATTCGTAACGGCAATTATTTTTCCCACTAACTTACCTCGGATTCTTCAGTCAATTGCATTTTAACCAGGCATCTGTTTGCGGGTATCCCTGGAACATTAATAGGGATAAGCGTTGTTTTTGCAAAGTTTATATATTGTTCATCAGGTGGTTGTCCTTTCATGGCCAATATAATGCCATTTTTGCTAAGTAAATGCCCAGTTAATTTTACTATATCAGATAAGCTGGCAAATGCTCTGGTAATGACGGTGTTAAAACTAACTTCAGGTAGATAACGTTCTACGCGATTATGACAGACACTGACATTTTTAAGCTTTAATTCCAATATTACTTGTTGCACAAATCTTGTTTTTTTTGCATTACTGTCCAATAAAGTGAAGTCTATGGAGGGTAAATAAATTGCTAGTGGAATGCCTGGTAAACCAGCACCTGTTCCAATATCAATGACATGTTTACCCTCGATAAATGGAATAATAGCCAAGCTATCCAATAAATGTAAGCGCACCATATCTTCTGTGTTACGAATTGAAGTTAGGTTATAAGCTTTATTCCACTTCTCAAGGAGTTTGATAAAGCACATTAATTGCTCGATTTTGTCTTTATCAAGAGGCAGATCTAGAGATTCCAAGCCCGTGATAAGGATTTTTTTACAAGCTTCCATCAGGCACTTTTCTTTTTTAAGTAAACTAACAACAAAGAAATGGCTGCGGGGGTCATTCCAGGGATACGAGATGCTTGGCCAAGTGTTTCCGGTCGTTGAGCTGTGAGTTTTTGACTTACCTCATTTGATAGTCCTGGGACACCGCTGTAGTCGAGAGCATCGGGCAGATGTAAATGATCATGGCGCAAAGCTTTATCAATGTCAGTTTGCTGTCTGACAATATAACCTGCATATTTAGCTTGAATCTCAACCTGTTCACCAACCTGCTCAGCAATAGCTTCGCCTCCTTCCACAAATGCCAACAATCGTTCTATATCGACTTCGGGTCGTCGTAATAGCTCCATTAAATTAGCCTCTTTTACCAAGGGTGTGCCCCATATTTCTTCAACTTGGCCTGCTTCTTCACTGTCAATTCTGATCCATTTCTTTTTTAAATCATTTTGTAAGTCTGCAATAGCGGTACGTTTAATATCAAATGCTTGCCAACGTTCATCATTAACCAATCCCAGTTCGCGACCTTTTTCTGTTAAGCGTAAATCGGCATTATCTTCTCTCAATAATAAACGATACTCGGCGCGACTGGTAAACATACGATATGGTTCTTGTGTGCCACGTGTAATTAGGTCATCAATCATGACGCCTATATAAGCTTCATCACGTCTAGGGCACCAGCTTTCAAGCCCCATGACCTGACGTGCTGCATTTAATCCTGCAATCAAGCCTTGTGCGGCTGCTTCTTCATACCCTGTTGTGCCATTGATTTGCCCAGCAAAGAATAAACCATCCATGTGCTTGGTTTCCAGAGACATTTTTAAATCGCGAGGATCAAAAAAATCATATTCAATGGCATAACCTGGTCGAATAATCTCGGCATTCTCAAATCCCAGCATAGACCGGACAAATTCATACTGTACATCAAATGGTAAGCTGGTAGAAATGCCATTAGGATAGATTTCATGAGTATCCAAGCCTTCCGGTTCGACAAATATTTGATGAGTATCTCTATCAGCAAAGCGGACGATTTTATCTTCGATAGACGGGCAGTAACGTGGCCCGATACCTTCAATTATTCCAGAATACAGTGGTGATCTATCCAGTCCAGCGCGAATAATGTCGTGAGTTTTATTGTTAGTACGGGTGATATGACAAGGAATTTGTCTTGGGTGCTGTTCTCGTTTGCCCATAAAAGAAAATACAGGTATAGGCGTATCTCCATGCTGTTCTTCTAGTTTACTAAAATCGATAGTTCTGCCATCAATACGGGGAGGTGTTCCGGTTTTTAAACGGTCAATGCGAAAAGGTAATTCACGTAATCGATCCGCTAGGGCAATTGATGCTGGGTCACCAGCGCGACCACCACTATAGTTCTCCAAGCCGATATGAATTTTTCCACCCAAGAAAGTCCCTGTTGTTAGTACCACGGCTTTTGCCATGAAATCTAGGCCCATTTGAGTTTTAACACCGACGACTTTGTTTTCAAAGACGATTAAATCAGCCACTGTTTGTTGAAACAATGCCAAGTTAGGTTGGTTTTCCAGTGTGAATCTAACCGCTTGTTTATAAAGGATACGATCGGCCTGAGCGCGTGTTGCCCTGACAGCAGGGCCTTTACTGGCATTTAGCGTGCGAAATTGAATGCCACCAAGATCAATAGCCTTCGCCATAACTCCACCTAAGGCGTCAATTTCTTTAACCAAGTGGCCTTTACCTATCCCTCCAATAGCTGGATTACAACTCATCTGCCCTAGGGTTTCGATGTTTTGCGTTAATAATAATGTTTTCGCACCACTCCGAGCAGATGCCAATGCTGCTTCAGTGCCAGCATGACCTCCACCAACTACAATTACGTCAAAATATTTTTTGAATTTCACAAGCTTTTTTTACTCTGAGTCGCTATATTAATGCCTGTCTAGTAAGACATGCTTTTGGCTATTATAAGAGGTAATCCATGAAAAAACGTAATAATCCTAAAAAAACAGACTGTGCTCCAATTCAAAATCCTGTTGCAAAGTTTGCGCATCAGTTTAATAAAGCACATATCTTTGCTGATAAAAATAAATATCATCGAAATGCGAGGCACCGGAATCAAGAAGTTTCTCTAATAACCTTAACTAAAGTTATTAGAGAAACTTCTTGTATTTTAGCAATTGCATCATAGTAAACCCTATGCCTAGAATAGTGATAATTTACTAATTTCTTGGAAATTACTTTTTATTAAAAAGCATAAAAATAGTCGATGAAAATCAACCTGATTAATTTTATTAAAGAAGATATCTGGCTATTACACGAACAAAATCTGCCATTATTCAAAGCAAAAATAACTAAGCTAGTAAAAGTTATTATTTTGTCCGTACAAGGATTTTCTCGAGATCTCTGTCCGCTTAGGGCATCAGCTTTAACTCTTTATAGCATACTATCAATAGTGCCTGTGATTGCTATGTTGTTTGGTATCTCCAAGGGGTTTGGTTTCGAAAAAATGCTCGAACAACAATTGTTGGAGCATGCGCCTGAACAAGATGCCTTAGTATTACAGCTCATTAGTTATGCACAAAACTTATTGGAGAGTACTAAAGGTGGAGTTGTTGCAGGCATTGGTGTTGTCGTCTTGTTTTGGACCATTATCAATGTAATCGGTAACATTGAGGAATCTTTCAACTTTATCTGGAAAATAGGTAAAGGGCGATCAATTAGTCGTAAATTTAGCGACTATTTGTCATTAATGCTCTTGGCTCCAGTTTTATTGATAGCATCCAGTAGTATTACCGTATTCCTGCAAACAAAAATAACGTGGCTAATTACGGTTATTGAGTTACCGGAATTTGGTACATGGTTTGTGGTGCAAGTTCTTGCCTTATCGCCTTTGGTACTTATCATAGCGTTATTTGCCTTTACATTTATATTTATGCCTAATCATAAAATAAATTACAGGGCGGGCATGATTGCCGGTGTTATTGCAGGCATTATGTATTATTTATCACAGTGGGTTTATTTAACATTGCAAATTGGCGTGTCTAGCTACAATGCAATTTATGGTAGTTTTGCAGCCTTACCTCTATTTGTGGTTTGGTTACAAACGGGATGGATGATTGTTTTATTTGGGTGTGAAGTAGCTTTTTTTCTACAGAATTATGAAGTCTATCGAAATAATGATCGCTTTGCTGATTTAAGTTTCTCCCTCAAGAAAATGATCGCTCTTCAGATAACACATTTAGTTGTTAAGAATTTCGTCAAATTGAATCATCCATTAACTGCTTCTGAAATTGCAACAAGATTGGTAATACCGATAGCTATTATTCAGTCTGTTTTATCCAATCTAATAATAGGCCATATAATTGTCGAGTATAAAGATCGAGATGAGGCTGAGTCAGAAGAGATATATCAGCCAGCAGTAGATATTAATATACTCACTATTGCTTATGTTATTAATGCCCTAGAGTATTGCGGACAAAATCACTTACCTGATATTAATCAAGAGCGTCTATTTGTGAGAGCGGTCAACGATTTTAAGAATTTGATGGAGTCCTCTGAACAAAATTGCTTGTTAAAGGATATTTAGATAGTTAGCGACACAATCGTTACGGGATGAAGTCTTTATTAACGATTGTGGCTTTTTAAAAATGCTTGTCTTGCGGATGAGTATCAAGTTTTATTTGGTCATTTTCTGAGGTGTCGGCACAGGAACTGGAACCGGCACAGGGGCTAGCGTGGTGCTTTCAGAAATGGGTTGTTTAGTCGAACTTTGAGCTTTTTCACGTCTTAGACCTTCGCCATAGATTGTCGCAGT
>CAJAHC010000144.1 GCA_903939355.1 uncultured Methylococcaceae bacterium
GGTTGCAATTTAAGTTGGGCAATACTGAAAAAGCTTTGGGTTATCTGCAACAAGCCTATGAAAAGCAGCAAGAAAATGAAATAGCCGCGCATCTTGCTGAGGTGTTGTGGGCTTTAGATAGAAAAGATGAGGCAAAGAAAATATTTAATAAGGCAATTAAAGGTTCATTGGATGACGAATATCTTCAGGATTTTCAACGAAGAATATTGAATGGCAATAGTTAAGTGTTGCTAAATCTGAAGGCGAGGGTTTTTGGTCTTTACTTAGTTATTTTGATGGTATCAGGTTGTACTACTGAAATTGTTGCTCCCGAAACCCTCTACTCAAAAATCACAAGAGAAAGCCTATACAATTTGGAACAATGGTCATTTGAAGGTCGGCTAGGACTGACTGGAATCAAAGATTCATGGCAAGCAAATATTAATTGGCAGCATAGGTCCAGTGATGAGGAAATAAGGTTATCTGGGCCATTAGGTCAGGGTGCAACAATTATAAAATTGACTGGGAAGTTAGTTACCATCGATCGTGGCAATGATAAAATTCAGACATCATTGGAGCCAGAGGCTTTTATAAGTCAACAACTAGGTATGTTTGTTCCTGTGCGTTCATTACGATATTGGGTTATTGGTGTGCCAGAGCCAGGTAGTCCCTATGTTGAGGCAGGGCTCGGCTTTAGACAGGCAGGTTGGTTGATTGAGTACAAGCAAATGCAGCGAGTTAATGCGCAAAATATGCCGAGGAGAATTACAGTGACCAATGAAAAGGTTAAATTAAAGATAATGATAGATCAGTGGATTTTAAATGCTGCAAAAACAATCTAGTAAATCTGCTTGGGCTGAAAAATGGCCGGCGCCCGCAAAATTAAATTTAATGTTGAGAATAGTTGGGCAAAGAGCTGATGGATATCATTTGCTACAAACCGTTTTTCAGTTCATAGATGTATACGATTGGATTGTTTTCCATCCGGTTGATGATGGCCGAGTCAGTTTGGCAAATACTATCCCAGGCGTGCCCGAGCTTGATGATTTAACGGTTAGGGCGGCAAATTTGTTGAAAATAGAGGCGGGGTGTAGATCGGGTGTGCGTATAGAAGTAGAAAAAAACCTGCCTATGGGTGGAGGGTTAGGTGGGGGTAGTTCAGATGCGGCAACAACTTTAGTGGTTTTGAACAAATTATGGGGTTTGCAGTTATCTTTTGAAAAATTAATGACTCTCGGATTGTCTCTGGGAGCAGATGTGCCTGTTTTTATTTCGGGTTATGCTGCATGGGCAGAGGGTGTTGGTGAAAAATTGGAGAAAATAAGCCCTGATGAGCAATGGGTTGTGGTTATTAAGCCAGAATGTCATGTGAATACAAAAGAGATATTTTCTGCTAAAAATTTGACACGCAATAGTAAATCAATCAAAATAGCCGACTTTATAGCAGGCCAACATCAAAATGATTGTGTTGAGGTGGTTTGTCAGCGATACCCGTCTGTAAGAGATGCTTTGGTTGCTTTGTCTGAGTTCTCAGAGGCTAGATTGACTGGCACAGGGGCTTGTGTATTTGCACAGTTTGATTCAAAACAAGAAGCGATAAATGCTTATCAGTCACTTGAAAAAAGTGGGTGGCGTGTTTATCTTGCTAAAGGACTAAATGAATCACCTTTGTTTTCAAAGCTAAAAGACTGGTAAGAAATATATCATAATTATTGGGTCGTCGCCAAGCGGTAAGGCACGGGGTTTTGATCTCCGCATACCAAGGTTCGAATCCTTGCGACCCAGCCATTTACCTCCACTAAATTACTTTCTAATTGGGAGTGCTTGAATGATTGACACTCCAATGATGGTTTTTTCAGGGAATGCTAATCTGGCCTTGTCTGAGGGGATAGTTAAGAAGCTTAACATGCGGCTAGGGATGGCGACTGTTGGCAGATTCAGTGATGGAGAAATAGCAGTAGAGATTGAAGAAAATGTCCGCGGTAAGGATGTGTTCATTATTCAACCAACCTGCTCCCCTACCAATGAAAACTTAATGGAGTTATTGGTGATGACTGATGCCCTTAAGCGCGCATCCGCGTCACGAATTACTGCGGTTTTGCCATATTATGGCTACGCGCGCCAGGATAGACGCTCTAGGTCAGCACGAGTTCCTATAAGTGCAAAACTGGTTGCTAAAATGATAGAGCAGGCAGGTGCTAATCGTGTGTTAACAGTTGATTTGCATGCCGACCAGATTCAAGGTTTTTTTGATATACCTGTGGATAATGTTTATTCATCACCGCTTCTTTTGGGTGATGTCTGGCGTCAGCAATATAAGGATTTAATTGTTGTTTCGCCTGATGTGGGAGGTGTGGTTAGGGCTCGCGCACTTGCAAAGCGTTTAGACGATGCTGACCTAGCTATTATAGATAAGCGTAGGCCTAAGGCTAATGTATCAGAGATAATGCACATCATTGGCGATGTTGATGGGCGAACCTGCGTAATGATTGATGATTTGGTCGATACTGCAGGAACTTTATGTCATGCCGCTGCTGCTCTAAAAAAACGTGGAGCATTAAAAGTTGTGGCTTATTGCACTCATGCTGTTTTGTCAGGCGCGGCTATGAAAAATTTGAATGGATCTGAGTTAGATGAATTGATTGTGACAGATACGATTCCTTTGAATTCGGATGCGGCAGAATCAAGTAAGATAAGACAGCTTAGTGTGGCAGAAATGTTGGCCGAGACCATAAGACGTATTGCAGTAGGCGAGTCGGTTAGTTCGCTTTATGTAGATTGAAAGTGTAAATTAAGAGACGATTAATAGAATTTAATGTAGGTGTTTATTGGATGCCTATTTCAGAGAAATGGTGAGGAAAGATGTCAAATGTATTCGAGTTTGTTGCTGAAAGTCGTGAGCAGTCAGGAAAAAGCGTAGCTAGGCGTTCGCGTAGACAAGGAAATGTACCTGCAGTTATATATGGTGGACTAACTGCCCCACAAATGTTGGTATTAAATCATAATGAAGTAATCAAGCATCTTGCGCATGAAGCAGTTTACTCGCATGTGTTAGATGTTACGATTGATGGAAAAAAAGAGCAGGCAATTTTAAAAGGTGTTCAGCGCCATCCAGCTAGAGTTCAAATTTTGCATCTTGATTTTTTGCGTATTAATATGTCTGAAATGTTAAAAGTACATGTGCCGCTACATTTTATTAATGAGCATGCATCAGTCGGCGGAAAAAAAGGCGGTATTGCTGCTCACTCCATGATTGATATAGAAGTTTCTTGTTTGCCTTCATTTTTGCCTGAATATTTAGAAGTAAATCTTGCTCATTTGGATATTGGCGAGACTATACATCTTTCGGATATCGTGTTACCTGTAGGTATTGAAATATTGGCCTTGTCTCAAGGCCCTGAGCATGATTTGCCGGTTGTTTCTATGATGGCTTCAAAAGCCAGTAAAGATGAAGCTGTTGAATAAAGCGATCTATTGAATATGATTAGGCTTATCGTTGGGTTGGGTAATCCAGGTCAGCAGTACGAAAAAACCCGGCATAATGCCGGGTTTTTGTTTTTAGATAGCCTAGCATCGGAGTTAGGAGTTTTTTTGGTTAATCAGCCAAAGTTTCAAGGCTTGTTTGCAGAAGGTAAGATTGGGAGTGAAAAAGTCATGCTCCTAAAGCCATGCACATTTATGAATAGAAGTGGCGAATCAGTGGGTAAGGTGGCTAGATATTACAAACTGTTGCCAGAAGAAATTCTCGTCGTTCATGATGAGCTAGATTTCAATCCCGGATCTGTAAGGCTAAAAAAAGATGGAGGCCATGCCGGGCATAATGGCTTAAGAGATATTATTGGTCAGCTTGGTTCTAATGAGTTTTATCGCTTAAGAATTGGCATTGGTCGCCCTGCTGCGCATAAGTCAGTTGCCGACTTTGTATTGGGACAGCCCTCAAAGCTAGAGTTGGAGATGATAAGTAGCGCGATTGATTTGAGTCGCTCATATATTGGTCAAATAGTTTTAGGGGATATGGCTGTTGTGATGAATAAAATGAATTCTTGATACTCCTATACATCATTAAGTGGTAAGAAATTTAGGGGTGTCTTGTTGTAGTGTTGGAGGATGTTTATATAATCTGAGACCTTTGCACGAAGCCAGAAAAATTCGCATAAAAATGAGATAATAGAGCCTATAAAATCATCTAATTTAGGTAATTAAAATGGCGTGGAAAAACTTACAACAAACGACCTTAGTTGATGCGATGCTGATTGAGCATGAGGCTTTAAAAGAGTTAGACGATGTTCATGAACTTATTGACTGGTCAAGAATTGAAAGTTTACTGGCTGGGCTTCATTCCAGTCCTCGCGGGGA
>CAJAHC010000145.1 GCA_903939355.1 uncultured Methylococcaceae bacterium
GCATTGCTGTTAGTAGTTGTGCTACCAATTTTTAAACCCTGTCTACCTAGGATAGGGCTTCTCTCTGCCTGAACTTCGGAGAGACATACCAAAGATGTCGAAAAAGCTAAACCAAGTTGGCTTAACGTTTTCACCGTTTTTTTAATAGGCATATCAATTAGTTGCTTATTAGTTAGGATAGAACATGAATCTGCTTGTGCTCCAGATAGACAAACTAATGAAGATGAAAACGAAGTTGTCATAGCTAAGCCAAATAGAATCGACGTTTTCACCGTTTTTTTTATAGGCATATTAATTCTTTCCTTAATATTTAATACACTGATCTAACGCTTTCCATAATCATAAGGCGATAGGTCATCGGCTTAGCGATGACCTGAATAAGCGATCTATTTGGGTGAATTGGCGGATAGTTGTACAGCTATCAATCAGACATCCTCTGCCGACTATACACTGGGCATAACTCCACTTTTCACTGACAAAATATAACCTGACTCTAAATGAGTGGTTGTCAGATAAATCGACTAATTTCTGAAGATCATTAGCAACATGAACTTGCCAATTATGTGCAGCTTAATTCAACATAAATTGCCGTATCAAATTTCTGCGCTCGGTAAATAAAAAGATTTCGTTGTTGGTTCGACATATATAACAATCAATGGGAAATTAAACTATAGAAACTCGTTTACTTTGTTTACGTTCCGAGCTTTAAACTATAGTTAATTTTTTGATTTTTACAGGGGATAACATTGCAACATTCTTTCCAATACAATATATTAGAAAGAATGTTGGTAAAAATTCATGTCAGAATGGCGCTGTGATAAATAGCTTATAGGGTAATGTGATCAAAACTGCTGACTTGTAGATGCCCTGCTTTTGCTTGTAGTGCGTCTTCTCTAACCAACCAAGCAGTTTGATATCCAGCAACTTTGGCGGCATCCAGTTCGTCTTTAATATCTGACAAAAACAACAATTGCTCCGGTGGTATATCTATATTTTTGGCTATATTACTATAAGATTGCGGCTCTTTTTTACCACCGATAAGGGTATCAAAATAACCGGAAAATAACGGTGTTAAATCACCATAATCTGTATGCGCAAATAATAATTTTTGCGCCTGCACTGAACCTGATGAATAGACATACAAATCCAGCCCTTTAGCTTTCCATTTTTTAAGATTTTCTACCGCATCAGGATAAATATGGCCTTTAAAATCACCTTGTTGATAGCCGGCTTCCCAGATCAAGCCCTGTAGGGACTTTAGAGGAGTTACTTTTTTATCTTCATCAATCCATTGAATCAGCTGGCTGATGCTCTGCTCGGTATCAAGCTCGGCGTTAATTTCTTGGCCGGTTGCTGCCACTATTTTTTTAACCTGTTCTTGGGCAATATTGCGCCTAACATAATCTGCCAGATTAGCTCGCGCATAAGGAAACAATACTTCTTTAACAAAAGCCAGTGATGAGGTTGTACCCTCAATATCGGTAACGATGGCTTTAATCATTGTAATTGTGCAAGGTATTGATCAAAGTTAGGAAACGTTTTGGCAATCTCACTGCCGGTGAAATTAGCAACCCAACCATCAGGCGTCGTAAACAGTCTGATGCAAGTAAATTTTGGATTTTCACCCATATCAAACCAGTGCTTGGTATTGGCTGGGACACTGATTAAATCGCCTTGCTCACACAAGACCAAATACACTTTATCGTCGACATGCAAACAAAACAAGCCACGACCTTCGACAAAGAAGCGTACTTCAAAATCTTCGTGAATATGTTCGGCAAGAAATTTTTGTCTAAAGACAGCCTTATCGGGATGATCGGGATTTAACTTCATCATATCTACCGATTGAAAATGATATTGCTGTTTTAATCTTTCTATGGAGTCTGCATAAGCACCAAGAACGGTTGCTTGATCGGCATCAGCGGGGAGCTCATATAAGCTAGTCCACTGTTCAAACTTTACACCAATCTTAGCCAATTGTGTTTGTATAGCGCTAAAATCAGTATATTGCTCGCCATCTTGTGGCTGGTCATCAGGATAAATAGTTAATGCACTCATTGTTTTTTAATACCCTTTAATCGTAATTCACACTCAAATAAAAAATCCAACGCCTCAAGATGTCGCAAGGCTTCCTCTATAGAAACACCCCAGGTGTAAAGCCCGTGCCCCGCTATAACATATGCACGACAGTCGGCATGATGATCCAGATACTCGTTTACTAGCCCTGCCAAACGAGGAATATTTTGGTCATTTGCAAAAATAGGCACCACCATTCGACTTTCATGTGTCGTCACTCCCCTGAATGCTTTTAATAGCTCATAATCTTCCAAGACAACTTTAGTTTTAAAAACTTTCGAAATTAGGGTAGCATTGAGAGAATGCGGATGCAGTATCGACTGGATATCTGGAAAACGCTTGTATAATGATGTATGTAATACCGTTTCTGCTGACGGTTTTTTACCATCTAAGGAGTTGGCATCAACATCAATGCGCATGATGTCTTCAGCTATTAACTGGCCTTTATGTTTACCGGAAACGGTAATTGCAATAGTCCCGTTAGGTAGTCGGGCAGAAAAATTGCCACTGGTTGCTGGAACCCAACCTTGACTATCAATAAAACGCCCAGCATTAATTAATTCCTGCGCTGTTTCAAGAAAAACATCATTCTCATTCATTTGGTTGATTTTCAGTTAAATAGTCTTATAGTTGCACAATAAAAACACTAATCAAAAGGTAATCTATGCAGTATTTTCGTCTTTCTTTTATCGTTACAATCATTTGCTTGAGCATAGCCGCTTATTGGGACGGACTCAGGGGTGTTTTTATTGCACTGATACTCGGTGTCCTTGAAGTTAGTTTATCATTTGATAACGCCGTTGTGAACGCATCTATATTAAAGAGAATGGAAGAACGTTGGCAACAGTACTTTTTAACCTGGGGAATTTTAATTGCCGTTTTTGGCATGCGCTTGGTGTTTCCCATTTTAATCGTTTCGGTAGCTGCAAAAATCGGGTTTTATGAAGTAGCGGATATGGCGTTGCATGACCCAACGACGTATGCTTCGCATTTAAATGCCTCGCACATCCATATTGCAGCTTTCGGTGGTATGTTTTTATTAATGGTGTTTCTCTCTTTTATTTTTGATGAAAGCAAGAAATTACATTGGTTAGGCTATCTGGAAGAAAAAATGTCCGGTTTTGGCAAGCTTCAATCAATTGAGATTATATTCGCATTAGGCTTAATGTTAATTTCTCAAAACTGGCTACCTCCCGCCATACAATTAGATGTTTTGGTTGCCGGCATTTCAGGTGTTATCTTATTTGTCATTGTAGATAGTTTAGGTGCGTTATTTGAAGATGAGGAAGAAGGTAAAGAAGTTTCTGAAGCCATTAAAAGAGGCAGTGTCATGAGTTTTGTCTATCTTGAAGTCTTGGATGCCTCATTTTCTTTTGATGGTGTTATCGGTGCCTTTGCGATTACCCAAGACGTCATTATTATCATGCTCGGCTTGGCAATAGGTGCCATGTTTGTCAGAAGTTTAACCGTGTATCTGGTTCGCCAAGGCACCTTGGATGACTATGTGTTTTTGGTACACGGTGCTCATTATGCCATTGGTGCGCTGGCGGCTATTATGCTCATTAGTATCACTTATCATATTTCTGATGTAGTAACGGGGTCGATAGGCGCTGTGATGATAGCCTTATCAATTTATTCATCCATTCTTTATAAAAAGAAGCGTGCCTAACCATCGAATTAATTAATTTTTACATCCTGCAACTTGACGATAAGCAGGGATTATTGCTATGCGTTGGCAGACTATTTCAAAAAAGATTGAAGTAGCAACGGGACAATCATTTAACATCGTTTCTACTCATCTACTTTCGGGAGGCGATATAAATTCGGCGTTTCTCTTAAGAGGAGACAATAAGTCCTATTTTATAAAACTTAATAATGCTGACTTAATAACGATGTTTGAAGCTGAATTTGTCGGCTTACAAGAGCTGGCGAAAACTCAAACAATTCGTGTTCCGAAACCTGTTGTTTGCGGTCAAATACCGGAACATGCTTATTTAGTGTTAGAGCATATTGACTTTGGCAGTAAAAATAAAACGTCCGAACGTTTGTTGGGAGAACAACTTGCGCTCATGCACAGCCAGCAACAACCTTACTTTGGCTGGCATCGCCCTAATACAATCGGCAGTACCTTACAATCCAATATTCAGACAACTGACTGGCTAACTTTTTGGTGTGAACAACGCCTGGCATTTCAATTACAACTATTGGCCAAGAAAGGCTACACTGGCAAGTTACAATTTGATGGTGAGCGTCTTTGTAGTGATATGCCGGCATTATTTACACATTATCAGCCACAATCCTCTTTATTACATGGCGATTTATGGGGCGGTAATGTAGCAGTTGATCAACAAGGAAGACCCGTTATTTTCGATCCCGCTTGTTATTATGGCGACAGGGAAACCGACTTGGCGATGACTGAATTGTTTGGGGGCTTTAGTCAGGATTTTTATGATGCCTATCAAACAGCTTGGCCACTCGACTCAGGTTATGGCACTAGAAAAACATTATATAATCTATACCATATCTTGAATCACCTTAATTTATTTGGGAATGGTTATTTACGGCAAGCTGAAAGCATGATGGCGCTGATTTTGTCCGAGATACACTAATGTTGTTTACCAACCACGGCACTTTTAACATCTTAAGGACAGAGTTTTATCAGTGATGTTTTTAAGAAATCAACTGAAGAATATCCGTTTCTAAGGTATTATTGTGCTGATTTTTTTCTTTATTACGGTAGCACACTATGACACAAGATGAATTAAAACAAAAAGTGGCTCAAGCCGCTTTGCATTATATTAAAGATGTTTCTATTGTTGGCGTCGGAACAGGCTCTACAGTAAGGCATTTTATCGATTATTTGGCGGA
>CAJAHC010000146.1 GCA_903939355.1 uncultured Methylococcaceae bacterium
ATGCTGATAAGCCTTTAGCCGTTGTATAGACACCATTTAATTCCCAATCAAAAACAACCGGCACGAGAGCATTTTGAGCAGTGTCAGAGCTGGGTTCGTCAACCGGTTTTCTGCCCTTTATAAATAATGGTCTTGCAACCAAATCAACATAACTTTCTTCTGTTTGCGCGTTTAGTTCGATAAGAGGCATTTCATCGGGCGCTATTTTTTTGTCTGTAGAGGTTAGTGATGTCAATATCGATTTTTCTGTCCAGGTAGCATAACTCCACTCACCAATAATAATTAAGCTACAAGCTATGCAGAAACACGCTAAGCCAGCTATAAGTTTCTTATTCATTATGCGGGTTTTCTCATAAAACTAACAGCTTGAAAATTAATATTTAATTCATTACTGGACTCAATCTGGCGTGTCATTCTGTTCCTTGTTCCACGCATAGGCCGTATATCAATTTGATCAATAATGATTAAGGGTTCGGATGTCTCTATTTTGTAAAGTACGGCTCGCAACTCTTCACTATTGCCAGTCATTCTGACTCTAACAGTAATTTTATTAAAATTATCATCACTGCTTACCGGCAAAGCTTGCGTGCTACTCAATTGACCACCGGCATCAACAATTGCTTTTTTTATAAATTCCTGCATTTCTGCAGAGGCTAAGGCATCAGTCTCCTGGCTATTAAAATAGCTCTGAGCTTCATTTGTATTGGTTATATCTGCCATATTTGCAGCTACCGCTTCTTTGTTGGCTAAAATACGCTCGTATTGTTGTAGCCTGACAGCCAGATTGTTTTTAATTTCATCTAATTCTATTTTTTTATTTATTAAAGGCACGAAAATCACTAAAACAGCAACTATCACAACGACAATTAACACACTTAAAGCAAGCCAGCGTTGTTGTAGTTCGGGTGTAAATAACGCTATTTTTTTAATTTTATTCACTGGTAGCGCCTTTTACTTTGGCAACATCAACCGTAATTTGAAATCGTTCAAGTTTACTGATGCTATCTTGTGTTACCGGTGAAGCAAAACGGGCATTAACAAACAATTCAGATTCCTCAAGAAGGGCAATGAGCGTTGAAGCAGTTGTTGATTCCCCTTGTATTTGCAAATGACCATCAGAGTATTGCGCATAACTTAGCCAGGTATCATCTTTAATTAAGGTGCTTAAGGTATTCAGCATAAGAAGTACACTAGGCGTTGCGGTTTTTTCCTTAATTAATTGATTGGTTTCATCTATAACAGCGTCAATGGATGATTGCATTGCTTTAACTTTTTTAGCCTCTTTTTCTAAAGATTCAGTTTGTAAACGTAATCGTTCAACGGTTTGATATTCAAACCAAACAGGCATGGCAATGACGGACAATAATAACAAACCACTTAATGATACAAGGCCATAATGAATCAATTGTGGCAATCTTGCAGTTTTTTGCCTTAAATTTTCAGGCAATAAATTGTAATTATAGTCAGTATTTTCAATATTATTGGGCAAACCCTCATAATCAACAAATAAGGGTGAGATTCCCATTGCTTTGATATCCTCATAAAGTCCATCAAGTAGTTCTTTGGTTGTTAATACTATCATGACACTAAGCTGGCCGGGCTCATTGATTCCAGGTAACAGCTTGACGGCAAAATAAACCTGCTCTGCCTTAAATGGAGTGTAACGATCAAGTTCATAAGCGACAACTTGGTTAATATTTTCTTTTGCGGCGACGGGTAAACTGAGTACCTTTTGGATGGCATCTTGTTCAGATAATCTGAGTATTACTGACGCTTTAACTAAACGTTCATCTTTGTCATAAAGACTTTGAATGGTAAACGTCTTTGCTTCTCGGTCAAGCGTTATTAAGTGTTCGACTTGCTCGTTATAGTGGTATGAGAGTATGAGTTGATTAACTTTAGGTCTAATGACAACAACGCCTTGCTGTTCATTAACAAGTTGCTTTATTTTTTCAGGCAACAGGAAGTTAAGCTCTTTTTTCCACCAACGGAAAAACTGCTTAAAGTGAAGATCAATTGTTGAGTTCAGGTTCAGCATATTGTTTTACGATTAATTCATTCATTGTTTCAGTAAATAACGATGCATTATTTGCTGTTACATGCTGCCATTTGAATATTTTGAATGGGGTGTG
>CAJAHC010000147.1 GCA_903939355.1 uncultured Methylococcaceae bacterium
ACTTGTAATGTTTTGATAAGTCTTGATTGCTGTTGTTATCTCTTATCGCCATAAAGCCATATAGTAACAAGGCTTTTAGAGGTACGAATTATTTCATACCTTCCATTAATCCTTTCAAGGCATTACTGTAGTTACTAAGCCCTACTACCGCTTATTCAGCATGTAGTGGAGTAACAATTGGAGTAACGAAAGGACTTGAAATGATACTTACCGACATTGTATTAAAGAACTTAGCAACAGCTGGTCGCTATACCGATGACCAGACCAAAGGCTTACATCTCTGGATTAAACCAAGCTATCAACGGTACTGGATCTTTAGATACACCGCTGATGGTGTGCGCCAGAACATGAGCTTAGGTGCTTATCCCATGATAGGACTCAAAGAAGCTCGCCAAAGGGCTACTAAAGCCCGCCATGACATTAATAATGGCATTAATCCTATTAATCAAAAGAAGGTGAGTAAAGCGCAAATAGAAGCTTCGCAAGATAAGGTGCTATTTAACGAATTTGCACTCAACTACATCGCTATCATGAAACCAAAATGGAGTAATCCCAAACATGCTGATCAATGGGTAAGCACCATGAAAACTTACGCCTTTCCCATCATCGGTGAAATGTCCTTAGATCAAATTGATACGCCACACATTAAAGAGATCGTCTTGCCAATTTGGAACATTAAGCCTGAAACAGCTTCTAGAGTGCGGGGTCGGTTAGAACGAATTCTGTCAGCAGCTATCGTAGATAAATTACGGCAACCCATGAATCCTGCGCTTTGGAAAGGTCACTTGGAGCATTTATTACCGCCACCCCCTAAATCAGATCAGCATCATGCAGCCCTACCCTACGAGCAAATGACGGTCTTTATGGCTGTACTGAAAGAAATTGATGGGGTAGCAGCCCTAGCCCTGCAATTTACGATCCTTAATGCCTCTCGAACGGGAGAAGTGATTCATGCCATGCGCGGTGAAATTAATGGCGATGTCTGGACTATTCCTGCTAAGCGTATGAAAAAAAAAAAAGAACATCAAGTGCCCCTTTGTAAGCGCTCATTAGAGTTAATAGCAATGGCAGCATATTTAGAACCCAATAGCCAGTATTTATTTTCTCGACAAGGTAAGCCCCTTAGTAGTATGGCAATGTTGATGCAGGTGCGTAGGCAAGCAGCTGGCAAAACGGTTCATGGCTTTCGTTCTAGCTTTCGTGATTGGGTATCAGAAGAAACCGACCATTCTCCAGAGGTGGCCGAAATGGCACTAGCCCATACGATTGGAAATAAAGTTGAAGCAGCTTACCGCAGGCGTAATTTACTGGAACGCAGGCGTAAGCTCATGACCGACTGGGAGTCCTATTGTCTGACCGGTACTTGGGGCAATATCGTAGCCTTTCCAATCCAAAAGACAGCTTAAACTTACTACATCACGACTAGGTTCGCTACCAAAAAAGGGTTACCTACACCCCCTGTCGTGATTTCCATCTGTAGGTTGCTTGTAGGGAGCAATCATGTCGGAAGCTATAAACCCCTTTAGGGGGAAAACTGAACTAAGGTCACTAGCAAAAAAATCCTTAGTAAATCAATTAAAACCCCAAGTAAAGGCACTTAAAGAGAATGGCTTAGAAAAGTCCTCAACTGAAGATATAGGGGTGCATATTCTCTTCGGAATTATCAAAACTTACCAAGATTACTTCAAGGTACTAAATTCCATTGATTCGTTTGATGCAGGAAACGGAAGATCAAGAGATTTACAAAAGCGAGGGATCATGCTTGATATATATGTGAAATTATGGGCGGATAGCACTAAAAGATTGCCGCCAAAGCAAGCTCTTTTTAAAGAAGCGGTTCAAGCTCATCTTCTTCGAGAGCGAACCACAGATTCATTTGGCAGATTTATTGAAATTTCAGAAGATAGTTGCTATGACTTTCTGAGAGAAATGAAAAAATTTGCTACAAGTTCTCTCCCGTTAATTATGAAAAATCATCTATTAGATGTATGAAATATTTCACCTATTTCTTAAAACATATCAATTAGTCAGAATGGTATCCATGTTTAACCAAAGGAGAAATACATGGAATCCAGTAATAACCAGCTACTTCGTATTCAAGAGGTTAGCGACCTCACCTCATTAGCTAAATCAACCATCAATTTATGGGTGACACAGGGCAAATTTCCCAAGCCAACACTTCTATCCCAAAAG
>CAJAHC010000148.1 GCA_903939355.1 uncultured Methylococcaceae bacterium
ACCAATAGACAAACAAATCTTGGGTAACTGCGTGGTTTTACCGGAACCCGTTTCACCGCAAACTATTACCACCTGATGTTCTTGTATCAGCTTAGCGATTTCATCTTTTTTACCGGTAACCGGTAAGTCGGGAAAATTCAGAGAAGGAATGCTGGCGAAGCGCTGGTTTCGAGTTGCGACAGATTTCTCAATACGACTGACTAACGCATTAACTTGATCTATCGAGTTTTTGCCTTTCTGACATTCACTCCGGACTCGATCCAACTGCCGCTTTAAAACATGTCTGTCTTGATTGAGACAAAGCGGAAGTTGTTTAGTTAATTGTTTAACAAGATCAGGATAGGACATCAAAACAGTGGGGTAAAATAAAAAATATTATACGTTAGCTTGCAAGGATGGGTATGGCTCAATATAACTCATTAGAGCAAAATAATGACTTGTAAGGCTTTGGTTTGTAGCAATTTAAACAGCATTAGAAATACCCTAAAAGGGTGTCAATAAGATTTCATCCTTTTTACGTTCGTTTTGTGAACACGTACACTTATAAAACTATTCCCCTGCCCTGACGTCAAACTCAATCTTCCAGCGACTGCTATCTTTTTGGGAAACTGCTTGAAGCTCGAGTGTGCCGACTTCGGTTACTGCTGCACACAAATGTACAGGTACGATTTCACCAGATCTACGACCTTCCTCTGGCAAGGTAATATCCAGTTCATCTAGCTCAGCTAACTCTTCATCCGTCCAGTAATCCAAACGAGTACCTACCTTATCCTCCCGACGGATTGTAGATGCAAAGAAACGAAAACGTACCGGCTCGCCAACAACTAAACCAAATTCATCGTTCGGCAATTCTTCGGATGTTCCTTCTTCCATACCAAATGGTGCAATACACAAAGCAACAATATCTGGAGCCAGACCTGGCACAGCAGGCATCGCACTTTCTATACCGACATAATAAGCTGCGGCGGTACCGCCTTTAATACGAACTCCTTTACCTTTACGCACAAAACCAAAATAAGCGGCACCTCTCGCAACTGCCAAATCAAGATCAGGGTCGGATAACAAGCGTGCTTTAGGTACTTGTTCGGCAACCAACCATGAATTTAACACCTCCATTAGGCGATCAGCCAGTGTATTGGCTTTTAATACACCACCATTTAACAGCACTGCAGTAGGGTGTAAAAAGGTAGCATGTTCTGGCAGGTTAATATCTTTAAGTTCGTCAGTGGCATTTTGCTGTTTAGCCAGAAAAGCCGCTAAATGCCGAGAAATTGCAGCATCCTGAGCATAAGGTAAACCGCTAGCACGTAAGCCTGTTCGAGTAGGATTTACTGGTCTTTCAGTAATAGCTACTTTAGGAAAGAACCCCTCAACCAAAACATTAATGACTTCTTCTCGTGTTAATTCAGTACGAAGATTACCAGACATTAAAGACGAACCGCGACTAGCAACTACAATAGGGATATCATCAATTATAAAGTTATTGAAGATTTTTTCCTTAGCGTCTCGGCAACTATGCGTTAATGCCTGTAACTGCCAAGGTTCTATACGTTTTCCCTCTTTTTCCAATTTAGCTTTAACGGTATAAGCTAATGCCAGATCCATATTATCACCACCCAGTAAAATATGATCCCCAACAGCAACTCTGGTGAGCTCGAGATTACCCCCTTTTTCTGTTACCGCTATCAATGATAAATCAGTTGTTCCACCACCGACATCAATAACCAAAATAATATCACCGCAATTGACTTGTGTACGCCAGTTACTCTGGTGTTTTTCAATCCAACTATATAAAGCAGCTTGAGGCTCTTCCAATAAAATTGCCTGCTCTAATCCAACCAGACGAGCAGCTTCTATTGTCAACTCACGAGCTGCCGGATCAAATGACGCCGGCACCGTAATGACCAAATCCTGCTTATTCAATGGTGATTCAGGATGTAAGTTTTGCCATGCATCTCGAATATGTTGAAGATAGGCTGTAGTCGCTTGAAAAGGAGAAATACGTTCAACTTCTTCAGGAGCATTTACAGGTAATATCGGCGCTTTACAATCTACGCCTGCATGACATAACCAGCTTTTGGCACTCGATACTAATCGAATTGGAGTTTTACTGCCTAAATTACGGGCTATTTCACCCACCAAGTAATCAGGTTTCATGGTCCAAGGCAATGAGGTTGATCCAACAGTCAGTTCGGCTTGATGTGCTTGATACAAAAATGATGGTAACTGAAAGCTATCTTCTACTACACCTGGCAATGTCAACTGAGGTATGGCCATAACTTGCTGTGGAAATTCACCATCACCACTTTCTGCAAGCTCTACGTATGAAACAACACAATGTGTCGTACCCAAGTCAATACCTACTGAAAAGCTCTTAGGAGCTATCAAGGATTTATCATGACCTGATTCTTCTAAATTTGATTCAAGAGAAGCTTCTGAAACGGATAATATTTGAGAGTCAGTCATTGGTATCGTATTTTTTAAGTGCCTCAATATAAGCCAGAACATTCTCTGATGGAGACTGGTTTTGAATAGATTTTTGGTTCCTGTCCATCCTTTTACTTTCGTCAAACAAACTCATAACTCAACTTCAGCCGCAGCAATAATTTTAGCATTATGACCTTGAGTTAATTTAGCCAGTCTGACATCAGTTACCTGCCAACCTCTGTGCAATAGGGTTCCTTTGAAAGGCGCTGAACCCACAACATTACCAGTCAATCTTACTGCTGAAGCATCAAAACCTTGTGGAAGTGCGATTTCTGCGCCCTCTTCCTCGCTACGAATAGCTCCCAAGCTAAAGTGTTCATTAATAGTTTTATTACACCCTTCATGAACTACTCGAGCTGCGACACCTACATCCGCATCACTGTAACTAGAAATATCTTCTTTAATGAAATCAATAAAACGCGCATCTTTTTGTAGCAAAGCCAATAATTGCAAAGCTGCATCAGGTGTGGATTCTTTTAATATTACTGGTTCAGGTACAGGAGCATAAACAAGCTTTTCAACTTCGACAATTTTCTCCACGATTTTTACAACAGGTTCGGGAACCTGAGTGGCTTGCTGAATGCTGTGTGCCTTAGGTCTATTTTTACAACGTACCAAGCTGACAACCATAGCCAGTAGCAAAGCAATAAGAATCAGGGATAATAAAACAACTGTGCTTGCCAGACAGACATGCCATAAATCGAAGGTGGTTGGTTTTAGTGATAAATCTATTGCATAAGTGGTGTTCATTAAGTAAACCTTTGTTGATTATTATTTTTAATTGCCCGCTTTACGCGTCGCTTCAGAAAACATCATGCCTTGCAATGCTTCACGAGTGGTTTGCATGCGCATTTGTTTTAAATGTCGATCAGCAATCACTCCAGGTACTTTTGCATCGGTATAGATTTCACGCATTTTTGCCAAACCAGACTCACATTGTTTCATAATAGCGTCAGTTGCTTTGCGGGCATCTTGTACTTGATTAGCTGATTTTTGCATTTCACTGCCAACACATTTTTTATACTCATATTTTGCGGCCTGGATTTTCTCAATCGTCGCGTCTGATATTGTTGTGTTGTGCCATTCATTTTTGGCATCATTCGAAAAAACTGCTTCGGATGAAAGAAGAAGGATTAGGGGAAGAAATTTTTTCATGATGTTCCTACAAATAATTAGTCGGGTTTTATTTTTACTTAACATACCAATTGCTTAAATTTAAACCATTTAGAAAGTGGGTGTTAAAAGTTCGAACTATTTAGCCTAAAATGTTGCCAAGCAAATTTTATCGTATAAATAGTTAATGGCTGTCTTGTAACGCAGCAATACGCTCTTCCAAAGGTGGATGACTCATAAATAATCGATTGATACCGCCCCCATTAAACCCAAAAGCCGCTAATTGTCCTGGCAAATCTTCAGCCTCCTGACCACGTTGCAAGGCCCGCAACGCATTTATCATTTTTTGCTTGCCTGCCAGCTTTGCTCCACCCGCATCTGCCTTAAACTCCCTATAACGAGAAAACCACATAACCAACATTGAAGCCAAAAATCCTAAAGCAATTTGAGCAATCATTTGAGTAATATAATAAGCAGGGCCATAACCTCGTTCAGTTTTAAAAACTACGCGATCTACAAAGTGCCCAATGATGGTTGCGAAAAAGAACACAAAAGTATTTACCACGCCTTGCATTAAAGCCATAGTAACCATATCCCCATTGGCAACATGAGTCATTTCATGACCCACCACAGCTTCCACTTCGTCGGTATTCATATTTTGTAATAATCCTGTACTCACGGCTACCAACGCACTGTTTTTATTCATACCGGTAGCAAATGCATTGGCTTCCGTAGCTTGGAAAATACCCACTTCAGGCATATCGATTCCTTCCAAATGCGCCTGCTTGGCCACAATATCCAGCAACCATTGTTCTGTTTGGTTTTTAGGTTGATCAATAACATGTACGCCCATGGCACGTTTGGCAGACCATTTGGACATTGCCAAAGAAATAACTGAACCTGTCATACCAATAATGCCTGACATAACTAACAAAGCATTTAAATTAAGATTAATACCCTGAGCATCCAAAGTGCTACTTAAACCTAAGACATTAAAAATAATACTAACAACGATCATTATGGCAATATTGGTCGCTAAAAAAAGAAAAATTCGCATCATGTGATAGCTCCAGTTAATCTAATATAAAATCTTTATAGGTTATTGAAATAATAAATCAATCCCTTCCGCACAATGATAATATAACTCAAAGTACAATAATTATGGGGATTAATAAGCATATTTACAATATCGTCACCTTACTTAATATCAAGCAACTAATCTTAGTTTGTAGATCTTGATACTAAGAATTAAGAGGGTTATATTTGAAAATCCCTGCCGAGAAAAATAATGAGTAAAGAATTTAAAATTATCAACAAAGAAATTTTGTATTCGGGGTTTTTTCGTATGGAAAAATACTGTTTACAACATACTTTGTATGCCGGAGGCTGGAGTGCTGCAATTAATCGCGAACTATTCGTAAGAGGCAGTTGCGTGGCAGTGCTATTATATGATCCGGAGCGAGATAAAGTAGTACTAATCGAACAATTTCGAGCTGGCGCCATATTACAACCAGATAGAGCTTGGCTAGTAGAAATTGTCGCAGGTGCAATTGAAGAAGGTGAAACAGCCATAGAAGTTGCTTATAGAGAATCAATCGAAGAAGCTGGTTGTGAAATCCAAGAATTAATAGTTATTAATGAATTTTATACTACGCCAGGGGGCGCTTCTGAGCGGATCACTCTATTTTGTGGAAAAATAGATAGCACACAAGTTGGAGGTATTCATGGATTGGATCACGAAGATGAAGATATATGGGTGCGTAGCGTTGATTTTGATGAAGCCTATCGGATGGTTGAAAGTAACGAAATAGAGTCTGCCATACCAATCATCGCCATTCAATGGCTAGCATTGAATAAAGAAAAAATCAGACAAAAATGGTTGTTATAAGTTTACTTTAATAGGCTTATGAAAGTATTAATACAAAACTTTTTTATTAGATTACTTTTACCAATAGTAATTGCTCTCTTTTCAGGTTGCGCCAGCGTTCCTGAAATAAAAACTCCTTCTCAAAGCCAGCCTGCATTGGTCTCCTATGCACTAAGTTTGCAAGGAGCGCCTTATCATTATGGTAAAAGTTCACCTGAAGAAGGCTTCGATTGCAGCGGCTTTGTTAAGCACGTCTTCCAGAAACAAGGAATAACCTTACCACGGACAACAAAAGATATGGCGCTGTACTTATCACCCATCGATAAGTACAAGATCCATTCAGGCGACTTGGTTTTTTTCGACACCAATGGAGAGACCTTCTCTCACGTTGGTATTTATATAAATAATGACAGTTTTGTACATGCCCCAAGTCAACGATCTGGGAAAGTGTTGGTTTCTAATCTTAAAGAGCGCTATTGGCAAAAACACTACACTGGCGCCCGTCGACCTAAATAATTTTCTCTATACCCTATTTAAAAGCCCCCTGCTCTCCAAAAATATATTTTTATAACCGACATTTTTAAATTGTTCCCGTATAATTAACCCTTATTTTTGTCCTGGATTTACGTTCCAGCTTACAATAGGTAAGTCTTATGAAGCCCATAGTAGTTTGTGCCCTCTACAAATTTGTTACCCTGGAAAGTTTCCAGGCTCTTCGCCAACCCTTACTTGATGTAATGGATGCCAATCAAGTTCGCGGCACATTACTTCTGGCTTATGAAGGCATTAATGGCACGATAGCTGGATCACGCAATGCTATCGATAAAGTACTTGAATGGTTACGGAGTGATCCACGTCTGACCGATATAGACCATAAAGAATCCTTCACCGATAACATTCCATTTAATCGCGCCAAAGTTAAACTTAAAAAAGAAATAGTTACCATGGGTGTTCAAGGCATAGATCCTAAAAGAATAGTGGGGACTTATGTTAATCCCAAAGATTGGAATGCACTCATATCTGACCCCGATATTATTTTAGTCGACACACGAAATGACTATGAATTTAAAGTCGGTACCTTTAAAAATGCCATAAATCCCAATACCGTAAGTTTTAGGGAATTTCCACGCTTTGTTAGCGAAAATCTTCACCCTGAGAAACATAAAAAAGTTGCCATGTTTTGTGTCTGAATGAATTAAATCCGATTCAAATTGCCGCCAAATCCAGCTTTTTTCTATTCGTAAGAGTGATAAGTTCGTATATTGCCATTGATAAGGGAGAAAAGCATTTACATAATGCATTTTAAGCGACTGTTGCCTAGGTTAAATACTTATATAGAGCCCTTTCTTTGTCTACAGAGCCATCTACTGAACAATGA
>CAJAHC010000149.1 GCA_903939355.1 uncultured Methylococcaceae bacterium
GAGTATTGATGTCCCTTTTATCTGTACATAAACAGACATACCTATTTGCAAATTAAGTAATAGTAAAGATTTAAGGGTGATATGTGCCAGTAGAATCTGATTGCTTACTTGAAGTTGTATGACGCTTTGACCTTTATTATCATCGCTAATTCCGATTATCCTGGCGGGCAGTACATTGAGAATACTGGTAGCGGTTGGT
Organism: uncultured Methylococcaceae bacterium; assembly: GCA_903939355.1. Classification (GTDB taxonomy): domain Bacteria; phylum Pseudomonadota; class Gammaproteobacteria; order Methylococcales; family Methylomonadaceae; genus Methylobacter_C. The sequence continues at coordinate 200 of CAJAHC010000149.1, forward strand.
AAGTCAAGGGTGATACTGACATCGCGCGCGTATATTTGCACGCGGAGTTTTGTTCCTATCGTAGCAGCTATAATGGGCAGACTGAGAGTGCCACCAACAAAGTCAACGCGCGTAAGATGGTAATCTATTTCATGTTCGATAATGGTTGCAGGCCAAACTGTGTTGGCTTCACGGTCTTGTGCGAGTGCAATATCGAGACGGCTGAGTGTTTCTGATATGCCCCCTGAAGCTAATGTATGACCGTCTTCCAAAATTACCAGCGTGTCAGCCAATTGACCGACTTCTTGTTGAGAATGGGTAACGTATAGCACGGGAATAGATAAATGCTGATGTAAACGCGTTAAAAAAGGCATGACTTCTTGTTTTCGTTTGAAATCCAGTGCCGCTAGCGGCTCATCCATAAGCAGGATTTCTGGATTAAGGGCTAAAGCACGGGCGATGGCAACTCGTTGCCTTTCACCACCGGACAGTCGATCCGGCATGCGATTGAGTAGATGATCTATGCCTAGCAATTCCAGAATGGCTTGAAGATCAACAGCATTTGATGTTTTAGCTATTCGTTTCAGGCCGAATTGTAAATTATCGGCAACGGTTAAATGTGGAAACAAATTGGCTTCTTGAAACACATAACCTAGAGGTCTTTTATGCGTCGGTAGAAACAGGGATTTTTCGCTATCTTGCCAGAGTTGGTCATTGATTTGCAAAAAGCCCTGTTGCGCTTTTTGTAGTCCGGCAATGCAACGTAAAAGTGTTGTTTTACCCGAGCCGGAAGGTCCGAAAAATATAGTAATGCCGGTGCCGGGAATTAGTAAGTCGACGTCTAACTTAAAGTCGCCGTAATCAAGTTTAAAACGGGCGATTATCGGCTGTGTCATTTCAGTTGTTGCAGGTTGGGTTGGTTTTTTAGTACGGTGTATAGAATTATTAATACTGTAAATGAAAACAACAATAAACAGCCGGCTAACCAATGCGCTTCATTGTATTCAAGCGCTTCTACGTGATTATAAATTTGCACTGATACAACGCGGGTTTTATCAGGAATGTTGCCGCCGATCATTAACACGACTCCAAATTCGCCTACGGTATGGGTAAAGCCCAGAATGGTGGCGGTCAGAAATCCCGGTTTTGCAAGTGGTACAACCACGCTAAAAAAAGTATCCAGGGGGCTGGCACGAAGTGTTGCTGCAGCTTCCAATGACTGCTCGCAGATACTGGTAAAGGCTCCTTGCAAGGGCTGAACAACAAACGGCATGGAATACAATACAGAAGCGATTACCAAGCCAGCAAAGGTAAACGGCAACGTTCCCATACCTAACCAAGTTGTCAACTCGCCTATTAACCCGGTCGGCCCCATTAGCACCAGTAAATAAAAGCCCAATACTGTCGGTGGAAGCACCAGTGGTAGCGCCACAATAGCATTAATGAAGCCTTTCCAGGAGCTAGTGGTTCTTGCTAGCCACCAAGCTAACGGCGTGCCAAACAACAACATTAATGAAGTGGAGATGCTAGCTACTTTAAAGGTTAAAAAAAGTGTATCTAAATCGGCAGTAGTTAGCATAAAAGTCTCTGTATTTATTTAGCTAAGTCGTAGCCATATTTCTTGATAATAGCTAATGCGGGTATAGATTTTAAATAGTCAATTAATGCGAGTGCTGCAGGATTTTCAGCTCCTTTTTTCATGAGTACCGCCCCTTGTCGAATCGGAGCGTGCAGATTGTCAGGAATAATCCAACCGGAACCGCCCACGATTTTACCGTTTTTTATGACTTGTGATAGTGCCAAAAAGCCCAATTCCGCATTGGCAGTACTGATAAATTGGTAGGTTTGAGCAATGTTCTCACCTTGTACAAACAAAGGTTGCAACTTCTCAAACAGTTTCAATTTTTTTAATACGTCAATTGCTGCAGCACCATAAGGCGCCACTTTAGGGTCAGCTAATGCCAGATGTTTAAAGTTGCTAGTCATTAAAATCTTACCTTTATCATCCACGAAGTTGGGTGTGGCGGACCATAAAACTAGCCTGCCTAATGCATAAACGAAGCGAGAATTTGGGACTGTCAAGCCTGCTTGCTCTAGTTTTTCAGGGCCCTTTTCATCGGCGGACAATAGCACTTCGAAAGGCCCCCCATTTTCCAGTTGCGAGACAAATTTGCCAGATGAACCAAAGGATAACTTGGCGCTGTGGCCGGTCGCTTTTTCAAATTGGCTGACTATTTCGGTCATAGGTTTACTAAAATTGGCGGCGACAGCAACCAATACAGTAGCGGACCAACTTGCTTGTCCGAATACTAAGAGAGCAAGTGTTATGACTGTTCGTGAAATGAAGGTAGCCTGCATCCAGAATTACTCTTACTTTAGAAAGGTTTAACCACTGCTAAAATGATAATGCCGACTAAAAATAATACCGGTACTTCATTCATCCAGCGATAATAAACGTGACTATGTTGATTGCGATCATGTTTAAAGTCGACAAGCCACAAACCGCAGAAATAGTGATAAATTAGCATGATTATAAGCAATGCTAGTTTTGCGTGTAGCCAACCAGCCGTTGAGTATAGATTCCAGGCGTAGTCAGTCAGCATCCAAATGCCAAAAATGAAAGTTATTATCATGCCTGGTGTCATAATGCCGTAAAACAGTTTACGCTCCATGACCTTAAAGCGCACATTGCTGATTTCATCAGCACTCATGGCATGATAAACATACAGTCGGGGCAAATAAAAGAGACCTGCAAACCAGGTGACCATGAAAATCAAGTGCAATGCTTTTAACCAGAGCATGGGTTATCCTTTTAATAGTATTTCAATACGGGTTTTTATTTCTACAGGATCAAAAGCTCCGACTCTTTTTACATTAATCAAACTGTCTGGGCCAATTAAAAAAGTGCTTGGGGTTAGCTCTATATTTCCAAAAGCGGTAGCTGTTTCTCTCGTTAGATCCAGTGCTACATGATAAGGTAACTTTAGAGCTTCAGAAAGGTTAATGACATGATTGGGCGGGTCATAATGCATGGCAATGGCTATAATTTCCAAACCCTTAGTGTGATATTTCTTATAAAGATCAATAAGTATCGGGATTTCTTTCAGACATTCTGGGCAGTCGGTTGCCCAAAATGTAACAATAACTGGCTTGCCCTTTAAATCTTTTAGGGGGATTTTTTTGCCAGTAATAGTTGTAAATGTCACCTCAGATATTGGGTTAGTAGTCCAGTTAAGCTTGGCTATTGAAAAGGCTATAAGAACCAATAATGCGAATGCTAAGAATATTAAGCGAACTGATCTAAACCACGATTTTAGATTGGATGAGGAAAATTGTTCAGGCATTTTCGGTAATGTCTCACTTGGCAATATCGGGATTATAGCAAAGCTGTTAAACTGTGGGTTTTTAACGGTTATTGCTTTCGGTCAATATTGCAAGAAAAAACCTTATTTCCTGACAAATTAGCAGAAACAATTATGAACGTATCAGGATATTTAACTGATGAATTTTGATATTATCTGTTTTGATTGTGATAGTACCTTAAGTAAAATAGAAGGTATAGATGAACTTGCCGGACGTGTGGGTTTGGGTGACGAAATGTCTAAACTAACCGATGCGGCAATGAATGGCGAGGTGCCTTTGGAAGCAGTCTACGAAAGACGCTTGTCACTTATCAGGCCAGATCAATGCAGCATTGATTGGCTCGCTGATTTATATATTGCAGAAAAAGTCGAAGGTGTTAAAGAGGTGTTTGCAGCTTTATTGGCCCAAGATAAAGTCGTGCATATTATAAGTGGTGGATTACGGCAAGCTATATTGCCACTGGCAAAGTATTTGGGTTTGCCTGAAGACCATGTGCATGCCGTTGATATTTACTTCAACAAAGATGGCAGTTATATGGATTATGATATAACTTCGCCATTAGCAAAAACCGGAGGTAAAGCGGTTGTTGTGAGTTCACTCAAAGGACAGGCATCGATAGTGATGGTTGGTGATGGCAAAACTGATTTGGAAGCCAAGCAAGCTGGTGCTTATGTGTTAGGTTTTGGTGGCGTAGTTGATAGAGTAATCGTACGTGAATCGGCTGATTTTTATATAACTGAGCCTAGCCTTTTTTCGGTTTTGGAACATATTATAAGTAGATGATTTTTAATTTGCTTTTTTAGAGAGAAACGATGGCAGGACATAGTAAATGGGCTAACATCAAGCATCGTAAAGCAGGACAAGATGCCAAGCGCGGAAAGGTGTTTACTAAGATATTACGTGAAATTACGGTAGCCGTAAAAACAAGTGGTCCTGATGCAGGCAGTAATCCGAGTTTGCGCACTGCAATTGATAAGGCATTGGGCGCAAATATGCGTCGTGATACCATTGATACAGCTGTTAAAAAAGCATCTGGTGCTTTGGAAGGGGTTAATTACGAAACTATTCGATATGAAGGCTATGGTCCAGGTGGGGCGGCAGTTATCGTTGATTGTTTAACTGATAATCGTAATCGCACTGTTAGTGAAATCCGCCATGCATTTACTAAGGCGGGCGGTAATTTAGGCACAGATGGCTCGGTTGCTTACTTATTTAGTAAATTGGGCGTCATGAGTTATGCGCCTTCTGTTGACGAAGATGCCCTGATAGAGGCGGCTCTTGAAGCTGGTGCAGACGATGTTATCAGTTATGATGACGGTGCAATTGATGTCATGACGACTCCCGAACATTATCTGGCGGTAAAAGATGCTTTGATCGTTAAAGGTTTTAAGCCTGATAATGCTGAAGTCACCATGCAAGCAACTCTTCAGGCTGAGCTTGATGCCGATGATGCAGAAAAAATAATGCGATTGATAGATCGCTTGGAAGATTTGGATGATGTTCAGGCAGTTTATTCTAATGCAGATATCAGTGATGAGATTATGCTGGCCTTAGGGTTATAAGTGTTTATTTTTTGGGTTTTCTTTTATTAACTCAATCAATGCTGTTATCTTCAAATTAAGGCTTTTTAGATTAAGAGTAAATGATGGTTTTTATAACGGAATTTTGTTTTATTAATAATTGATGAGAATATTAGGGATAGACCCCGGTTCCCGATTAACAGGCTATGGAGTCATAGAAGACTCATCTCAAGGCTATAAATACATAGCTAGTGGTAGCATTCGGATTAAAGCAGATTATTTTCCGGATCGACTTAAACAAATTTTTGATGGAATATTAGAAATTGTTGATAACTATCAGCCTGATCAAATGGCCATAGAGCAAGTCTTTATGCATAAAAATGCGGATTCTGCACTTAAGCTTGGTCAGGCCCGTGGCGCCGCAATTTGTGCGGTGCAAACTAAAGTAATACCAGTGTTTGAATATGCGGCACGGCAGGTAAAACAAGCCGTTGTAGGTAAGGGTGCTGCAGATAAAGTTCAGGTTCAACATATGGTAAAGATACTGCTAAATGTGCAAGGTGAATTATCTTTGGATGCCAGTGATGCGCTGGGTATTGCTATTTGTCACGCAAATTATCGGCAAACAGCGGCTATGCTCAACAAGCAGGGAGTAGTGAGATGATTGGTTTTTTACGCGGTAAGCTGGTGCATAAAGCGCCACCTTTTTTAGTGTTGGAAGTTCAGGGTGTCGGTTATGAAGTAGAAGCTCCGATGACGACGTTTTATGACCTGCCTGCCATCAACGAAGAAATAAAATTACATACTCATCTGGTTGTTCGGGAAGATGCGCATATCTTATTTGGCTTTTCTGCAGAAGCTGAGCGTGCCTTATTTAGAACGTTGATTAAGGTTAATGGTGTCGGTCCAAAGCTTGCTTTAACTATTTTATCAGGACAAAGTGCCGAAGAGTTTCATCGCTGCATTCAAGATAACGATACGCAGGCTTTAGTTCGCTTACCGGGCGTTGGAAAAAAGACGGCAGAGCGTTTAGTTATTGAAATGCGTGATAGATTGCCTGCTTTAGGCGATTCAGTTATGACTGATCCAATCGATATGGATGCGGCTTCGCGTGTTGTTGGCAATCCTAAACAAGAAGCAGTAAATGCCTTATGTTCATTGGGCTATAAGCCATTAGATGCTAGTAAAATGGTGCAAAACATTAGTGCTGAGGGTAAAAGCTGCGAAGATATTATCAGACTTGCATTACAAGGCACGCTTAGATGATTGAGTCAGATCGATTGATAACGGCTCGCAGCAATATTGACGAAGAGCGACAAGATCGGGCAATTCGTCCAAAACGATTAATCGAGTATGTTGGGCAGAAAGAGTTGTGCGCCCAAATGGAGATTTTTATTCAGGCGGCCAGCGCGCGTAAAGAAGCATTGGATCATGTCTTGATTTTCGGGCCTCCAGGATTGGGTAAAACTACGCTAGCCAATATCATTGCAGCAGAAATGTGTGTTAAAATTCGTCAAACTTCGGGCCCTGTATTGGATAAAGCAGGTGATCTTGCTGCTTTGCTGACTAATCTTGAGCCCCATGACGTGTTATTTATTGATGAGATTCATCGATTAAATCCGGCAATTGAAGAGATTTTATATCCGGCTATGGAAGATTATCAACTTGATCTCATGATTGGAGAAGGGCCAGCCGCACGATCCATTAAATTGGATTTACCGCCCTTTACACTAGTCGGTGCAACCACTCGCGCGGGTTTGCTGACTTCTCCATTAAGAGATCGTTTTGGTATTGTGCAGCGATTAGAATTTTATACGGTAGATGAGTTAGCTAGTATTGCCACCCGTTCGGCTAAAGTGTTAGGCATTACCATGGAGCCCAAGGGAGCCTATGAAATTGCTCGGCGTTCTCGTGGCACACCCAGAATTGCTAACAGATTATTGCGACGGGTGCGCGATTATGCCGAAGTAAAGGGTAATGGCACTATTACTGAGCATTTATCTATACAGGCTCTCGATATGTTGAGAGTTGATAGTAATGGGTTTGATGCCCTAGATCGAAAGTTATTAATGACTATGATTGAAAATTTTGATGGCGGACCTGTTGGACTGGATACTTTAGCCGCTGCTATCAGTGAAGAGCGAGGTACGATTGAAGATGTCTTAGAGCCGTATTTGTTGCAACAAGGGTTTATTATGCGCACGCCGCGTGGACGAGTCGCTACTCGAAATGCATATCTGCATTTCGGATTACAAGTGCCGAAACAAATAGGTGTTTCTGAAGATTTATTCGAATAATAAATTTAAGTGCAGTGAATAGTGCGTTATTAAATTGGTTGTAGGAATTTAAACGTCAATAAATGAAAAATAAAAAATTTATCTGGCCAGTGCGAGTTTATTATGAAGACACTGACGCGGGTGGTGTGGTTTTTTATGCTAACTATCTTAAGTTTTTCGAGCGAGCAAGAACTGAAATGCTAAGGGCTTTAGGGTACGAGCAGGATAAACTCATTATAAATGAAAGTGTGATTTTTGCCGTACGCTCCGTGCAGGTCGATTATCTCCGACCGGCTCGATTTAATGAATTACTCCAAGTTAGTGCTGAAGTGGTTTTTGCTAAAAAAGTCAGTCTTACTTTTGAACAACAGATTACACGAGGCAATGATGTTTTATGTCAAAGCATTATTCGCATTGCCTGTTTAGATGCCAATAACATGCGTCCTAAAATAATTCCTGAAAACTTACTAGAGCTGTTAAAGAATGAATACTGATTTATCCATTTTCCATTTAGTCAAAGATGCAAGTTTTGTGGTTCAATTTGTCATGGTGTTGTTATTAACAGCATCAGTGTCATCGTGGGCGTTTATATTTTCCAAGCGCAAAGAGCTTAATCGTGCAATAGAGATTACTGACGAGTTTGAAGAGCAGTTTTGGTCGGGTGTTGCCTTGGCTGATCTATATAGAAAACTTGCTGCAAAGGATTTTGATCCAGAAGGTATAGAAAAAATATTTCTGGCTGGTTATAAGGAGTTTTCCAGGATGCGGCAAGCCGGTAATGTAGAGCCAGGTGTTCAAGTTGAAAGTGCGCAACGGGTTATGCGGATTGAACTCTCACGTGAATTGGAGCGACTGGATGAACATTTGGCATTTTTAGCTACGGTAGGTTCGATTAGCCCTTATATCGGCTTATTTGGAACGGTCTGGGGCATCATGAATTCATTCATGTCGTTAGGAAATGTGAAACAAGCGACCTTAGCGCAAGTTGCTCCGGGGATTGCTGAAGCCTTGATTGCAACAGCCATTGGCTTGTTTGCTGCAATTCCAGCGGTGATTGCATATAATCGATTTTCTACTAGATTGGATAGGTTGATTGGTAGATATGAGTTATTTGTAGAAGAGTTTGTTGTTTTATTACAAAGACAGGCGCATCAAAAATGAGCTCGCCACAAATGGGTAGAAAAAATGGTCGCAGAAAGCCTATGGCAGAAATCAATGTTGTGCCCTATATTGATGTTACCTTGGTATTGTTGATTATATTTATGATTACTACACCTATGTTGCAGACAGGGGTAGAGGTTGATCTCCCGCAAGCGGAATCAAAAACAGTAGAATCTGAAGGCGAAGGAGATAATCCGCCTATTGTCATTTCAATCAAAGAACAAGGTCAATATTACATTAAGACTGATGGACAAGATGATGAGCCGGTAGTGTCTGAAGAGATAAATAGTCGAGTAGCGGCGGTTTTAGTGAATAAACCAAAAACACAGGTTCTTATTAATGCGGATAAAGGGGTAAGTTATGGAACGGTGGTGACAGTGATGGCAGCGTTAAAAAATGCTGGTGTCCCTACTGTAGGGTTAATGACCAAGCCTGAAGATCAATAGCGTAATATGGGAAACCAAAAAAGATTTACATGGCCTGTTTTGTTGGCTTTAGCTTTACATTTTACTCTGTTAGGTTTGTTTATTTTAAGTGCTCTATATAAGCCATCAGTGAAGGAAGTTGAGGCTGTTCCGGAAGTTATTCACGCGACAATGATTGATACGGCAAGTTTGCAGAAAGAAGCAGAAGTTATAAAGCAATCCGAAGCTAAAAAAGAACAGTTGATAAAAGAGCAGCTTGAAAGTAAAGAAAAAGCTGAGAAAGAGATAAAACAAGCAGAAATTGAAGAGGCTGCCGCAGAAGCAAAAGCAGAAGCCGCAAAAGAATTAAAAACGGAAGCAGCAAAACAGGCTAAGGCGGAGGCTGCCGCAGAAGCAAAAGCAGAAGCCGCAAAAGAATTAAAAACGGAAGCAGCAAAACAGGCTAAGGCGGAAGCTGCTGCAGAAGCAAAAGCAGAAGCCGCAAAAGAATTAAAGGCGGAAGCAGCAAAACAGGCTAAGGCGGAAGCTGCCGCAGAAGCAAAAGCAGAGGCCGCAAAAGCAGCCAAAGCGGAAGCAGCAAAACAGGCTAAGGCGGAGGCTGCCACAGAAGCAAAAGCAGAGGCCGCAAAAGCAGCCAAAGCGGAAGCAGCAAAACAGGCTAAAGCCGAGGCTGCTGCAAAAGCTGAAGCAGCCGCTAAAGCTGAGGCCGAAGCGGTCGCTGCTGCAAAAGCTAAAGCTGACGCTGAGGCGGCTACCCAAGCCAAGTTGGCTGCACAGGCTTTAGCGGAGCAGCAGGCAAAACAGGCTATTCAACAAAAAGTGAATCGAAGTTGGATACGTCCGGTATCTGCCGAGGCAGGTTTAAAATGTACAATCCGAGTTAAATTGATGTCTGATGGAACAGTGATAGACGCTGAAGTTATTTCTAGTAGTGGAGATGAGATTTTCGATAGGTCGGCTGAAAACGCTGTTAACAAAGCTTCGCCTTTGCCTGTGCCTAAAGATAAAGAGTTGTTTGCTCGAGAGTTCAGGGCGTTTGAGTTTTTGTTTAATCCAAAATAATTAACTATTACTCTTTAAATTGACAACTTTTGATAAAGAGCAAGACTAATATTTTTCAAATGTTTTAAAGTTATTTTTTTAGAATATGGTGATGAAATCGTTTTTTTTTGAGTGTAGAGATAGAGGTATGCGTGAGTTTTTTTAGAAGAATTTTACTTATGTTAATGATTGGCTTTTATATGCCAATAACTTACGCAGCACTGACAATTGAAATTACTGAAGGCGTTGAAAGTGCGGTGCCTATTGCAGTTATTCCTTTTGCTTCACAGACTGTTCCCGTTAATATCTCTACTATTGTTAATGCCGACTTAGAGCGAAGCGGCTACTTTAAAATGATGGCTGAACAAAGCATGCCAAGTAGGCCTAGCAAGGCTGCTGAAGTTAATTTTAAAGAGTGGCAGACTTTGGGTCAGAATTACTTGGTTATAGGTCAAGTAATAGATGCTGGTGGACAATATAATGTGCAGTTCCAATTGCTTGATACTTATAAAAGCGGGCAACTGTTGGGGTATCGTATGGTTTCTTCGTCGGCTGACTTGCGAAGAACTGCACATCATATAAGTGACCTTATTTTTGAAAAGCTCACTGGTAAAAAAGGTGTTTTTAGTGGTCGCATTGCTTATATAACCACTACTAATTTAGGCGGTAAGCAACAATCCCATCGGCTTCAAGTTGCTGATGCAGATGGATTTAATCCGCAGACTATAGCATCGTCAGTTGAGCCGTTGATGTCTCCATCTTGGTCGCCTGATGGTAAAAAGGTGGCGTATGTCTCTTTTGAGAGAAAGTCCGCGGCTATTTATGTGCAAACATTGGCAACCGGTGAGAGAGCTCGGGTAGCCGAGTTCCCTGGGATTAATGGTGCACCAGCTTGGTCACCAGATGGTACTCGACTAGCATTAACTTTATCTAAAGATGGTAGTCCAGATATTTATGTTTTGAATTTGTCGACGCGTTCATTAACTAAGCTGACGAAAAGCTTTGCTATTGATACAGAACCAAGTTGGTCTCCTGATGGTAGTAGTATTGTTTTTACTTCAGATAGGGGAGGTAAACCACAAATTTACTTGGTTCCAAGTCAGGGGGGGCAGGAAAAGAGATTAACTTTTTCTGGCAATTATAATGCAAGAGCCAGCTTTTCTCCGGATGGTAGAAGTTTAGTTATGGTGCATGGTAATGGTAATGACTACCGTATTGCGGTAATGGATATGGCGACTCGTTCTCTCAATGTATTGACGGGCGGTCGAGCAGATGAGTCTCCCAGTTTTGCACCAAATGGTGCTATGATCTTGTACGCATCGAAAAAAGGTCGCACAGGATTCTTATCGGCAGTGTCATTAGATGGTAAAATGCAACAAAAGTTGGTTTTTAATAGCGGTGAGGTTCGTGAGCCATCTTGGGCTCCATAGTTTGTGAGCTGAATAGCAGTTCTTTTTTCTAGTTTTGACATAAATATTGGGAAATTAAAAATGAAATTGAATAAAACATTATTGGCCTTGGCTGTAAGTACTTTTTTATTAGCTGCTTGTAGCGATGACGAAAAGGATTCAAGTCTGACTGACGGCACTCAAAACGCAACTAGTGGTATCAATGATGCGTCTACAAATGGATTGAATGGGGATTCTGGTATGAACGGTTCTGGCATGTCAGGTAATGGTGATTATGCGAGTACTCTAGGGCCAGAGTTTAATGATCCTAACAATCCATTATCCAAGCGTACAGTTTATTTCATGTTAGATAGCAGTGAAATCATGCCAGATTTTACTCCCGTTATTGCAGCACATGCACAATATTTAATTGCAAACCCAGGTCAAAGAATAACCCTTGAAGGTAATGGTGATGAACGTGGTTCTCGCGAATACAATATAGCTTTGGGTGAGCAGCGTGCAAAGTCAGTAGCTAGTATAATGAAAGTACAAGGTGTTCCAGAAAATCAATTGGACATAGTGAGTTATGGAGAAGAAAAGCCTGCAGCTTTTGGTAATGATGAATCTGCTTGGGAAAAGAATCGTCGTGTTGAGATTGTTTACCAACCCAAATAGATAAATCAATGAAAAAAACAAGTCTTTTTTTATTATTGTCTGCATGTGGTTCTGTTTATGCAGAATTGCCGGCTGTAATCGACCATTCATCGTATCCACCTTCTGCAGAACCAGCTAATGTTTCTAACGGTACTTCGATGAATTCCTTGTATGAGTTAATGGGGAGACTTGAGCAATTGCAAGCTGAAGTGCAACAACTTACTGGCAAAGTAGATGAACAAGCTTATAAAATTGATGAGTTGAAAAAACATCAAAGCACATTGTATTCGGACTTTGATGAGCGGTTGCAGGGCATTGAAAATAAGACTAATGGGGTAGTTAGCAGCGCTCAACCAGCAGGTGCTGGGGATGTGCTGCTAGAAGAAGGAAGCGTTGCTTTAACGCCAACTACAGGGCTGGTTAAAGAATCGGCTTCTGTTATCACTAATAAGCAAGTCCCAGAGACTAATTCGGTACCAATAGCCTCAGATAATCGGATACCCAAGAAAAAAGAAGAAGTACCGGAAGTAAAAGTTCCTGAAGGTGAAAAACAGGAATATCAACAGGCTTACAATGAGCTGCGAAATGGTCACACCAAACAATCAATAGAGCAATTTAATGCTTTTTTGAGTAAGTATCCTTCTGGGTCATATTCAAATAATGCGCAATATTGGTTGGGTGAGGCACATAGGGTTGATCAGAATAACGATGCGGCACGTAAAGCATTTAATGATGTCATTGAAAAGTACCCTGATGGTGTAAAAGTGCCTGATGCGCTTTTAAGATTGGGAATGCTTGAAATGGAACAGAAAAATGTTGCAAAGGCGCGTGAGTATTTTGTGCGTGTAACGACAGAGTTTCCCAAGTCATCTGTTGCCCCAATAGCTGCAAAAAAACTACTCAAGCTTGATGAAGTTAAAGATTGATTGTGAGTTCCCTTCGTGTCACTGAGATTTTTTATTCTCTGCAGGGCGAGTCAAATACAGTAGGTATTCCTACGGTATTTATAAGACTTACTGGATGTCCACTAAGATGTGTTTATTGTGATACTGCGTACGCTTTTACCGGTGGAGTAAAAACGGAAATAACAGATATTATCGCTCAAGCCGAGCATTATAATACCAAGTACATTACTGTAACCGGTGGTGAGCCACTTGCGCAACCTGCCTGTCTTGAGTTAATTGTAAATTTGTTAGATAAAGATTTTATAGTTTCAATTGAAACCAGTGGTGCAATTGATGTGTCGGGGTTGGATTCTCGTGCGGTTAAAGTGATGGATCTTAAAGCGCCGAGTTCAGGTGAATCAAGTAAAAATTTATATAAAAATATTCAATATCTTGATTCCAAAGATCAAGTTAAATTCGTAATCGGTGATAATGAAGACTATGAATGGTCAAAAGTTGCCTTGACTCAATACGGTCTTATTGGGCGCTGTGAAATATTATTTTCTCCTGTTATGGGGCAACAAAACCCAACAGAGTTAGCCGAAAAAATTCTTCGAGACAGATTGCCCGTTCGATTTCAAATTCAGTTACACAAGCTACTTTGGGATAACGCGCAAGGCAAATAAATACTATGCAAAAAAAAGCCATCGTTCTTCTATCAGGAGGATTAGACTCAATTACTGTTCTTGCCCTCGCTAAGCTGCAAGGATATAGCTGCTACGCTTTAAGTTTTGATTACGGACAAAGACATAATGCTGAGTTGATAGCGGCAGCGCAGATTGCTTTAGATTATCAGGTTGAAGATCATAAGATCATAAAGTTGGGATTAGGATCTATAGGTGGGTCTGCTTTAACAGATGAGCATATCGCTGTGCCAGTTAGCCCCCAACTTGGAATACCTGTTACTTATGTACCTGCAAGAAATACAATTTTTCTCTCATTTGCGCTTGGTTGGGCTGAAGTTTTACATTTACAAGACATTTTTATCGGCGTCAATGCAGTTGATTATTCCGGATATCCTGATTGCAGGCCTGAGTTTATAAGCGCTTTCCAACAATTAGCTAACTTAGCCACTAAAGCGGGAGTAGAAGGTCAGCATTTTACGATACATACCCCTCTTATAGCCCTTAGCAAGGCTGAAATTATAAAGCAGGGTACTGCGTTAGGTGTGAATTATAACCTTACGGTTTCTTGTTATTCAGCAAATGCCCAGGGTCTTGCGTGCGGGATTTGTGATGCTTGTCGTATAAGAAAGTCAGGTTTTTCTGAGGCAAGCCTGCCAGATCCAACGCGATACCAAGAGTGACCCAGTAAAAAGTGTTGCAAGATTTAATATTTTCATTATAATGAATCTTCTTTGTAGGGTCGTTAGCTCAGCCGGTAGAGCACCGCACTTTTAATGCGATGGTCGCGCGTTCGAATCGCGCACGACCCACCATCAAATAGCTTCATAATCAAGCGGTTAGCGTGAAAATGCAACTGCTTTTTTTATGCCTGCAGATCTTATGTGCGTAAAATGTGCTGAATCTGAAATGTTATCGGCATAACTCGCTAAATGTTCCGGTGCTAAATGGGCATACCGTAACACCATGGAGTAATCACTCCAGCCAGCCAGTTCTTGTAAGACATTTAGTGGCGTACCCGCCTGAACATGCCAACTAGCCCAGGTATGGCGTAAATCGTGCCACCTAAAGTTAGTAATACTCGCTCGTTCAAGTGCTTTCTTCCAAGCATTGCCACCCGCTTTTAATACCGGTTTACTTTTATAGGTAAAGACATAAGTAGCGTGCTTACCCAGTTGTAAACGGATCGCTTTGATCGCTTCAGCATTTAAAGGAATACCAATGGCCTTTTTAGCCTTGGCCTGATCTGGGTGAATCCAAGCAACTTTACGTTGCATATCAATCTGATCCCATTGCAGTCCCGTTACATTGGCTTCTCTCAGTCCTGTTGCTAAACTAAAGCGCACCATGACTTCAAGATGATCCGGTAATTCTAGGCAGACTCGATCTACTTCAGATCTTGTTATCCAGCGGATTCGCTTATTATCTTCTTTTAAACGACGAATAGACGGTGCTTTGTCTATCCACTCCCATTCCCGCTCAGCTTTTCGCAATACGGCACGAATGAGTGCGGTAATCCGATTAACTCGACCCGGTGTAGCATGTTTCAATTTATCGGTAATAACGACTTCTACCAAAGTACGACTGATATCTTTAAGCGCCACACCTGAGAAAAACTTATCCAAGTAGCGAAACATCACGATATCATCAGGTAGTGAGCGTTTTTGTGATTCATTGACCCATTTAACGACCGCATCTTCCCAGAGATAAAGGGGCTTATGTCCCAATTTCACTTGATCCCACAACTGTGCCTTATGCCGATCTGCTAATTCTTCTGCTTTTCTTTTATCGGCAGTTTGAGCAGATTGGCGTACTGTTGTGCCATCTGGTGCGGTAAAGCGATACCACCAGTACTGACTGTTTTTTCTTTTAAAGAGCATACTACTTTGCCTCCTTGCCCTATATCCTGCTGAGGGCGATTGTACTGTGAACGGAGCCAGGCAATCAAATCTTCTTCAATAAATACCCAACATTTACCCGGTTTTGCTGATGGAATCTCCCCCAAACGTGCTCGTTGAAGCACTGTTTGAGGATGTAATTTCAATAAGCTGGCGGCTTCTAATAAATCCAAGGTCTTCATCAAATTGCCTATTCCGAATGAAGTAAGGTTACTAATGGGTTTTTGCCATCATTAGATTGATAAAGAATTAAACCCTCTTGGGCCAAGGCTTCTAGAGCCCTATATTTGGCAAAACGATTGACACAGAATTCGTTCAACACCTGTTGGGACAGCTTGATCGTTTGGTTCTTCTTAATACCCACCACGTACCAAATAGCCGCGTATACATGCCACGCTTTACCGGGTAACTGTGTGGCGCGGCTAATTAATTTTAAGGGGATAGGACCTTTCAAAAACTTCTCACCTATTTGATGCCGAGGTACAGTAGCCTTTTGTGGGCTACTTTGTTTTATCTCTGGCGTAAAAGTTGATTGTGATAAGGACAAGCGCTTAGGATCAAGGGTATCCATATATTTAAGAGTTTTCTATAAGATAATAAGAGGCGACGTCTGTGCGCTGATGCACAGGTTTGAGTGCGCCTACGCACAGGTCAGTGTGCACAGACGCACAGGTCGACTGCTCGAACTGATGTAAAATATCGGTTACTGTCTCCCACATTTTGACGCCACGCTCATCGCTATAGCGATCTGGATAACAAATTACATCGGCATCTGAATTGAGCCTAAAGCCATCCAAGACAATGGCACTGGCTTCTGCCATGATCATTTTGGTCTGTTCAATGACTTGATCTAACTGTTCTAACGGCGCTTCAATTAAAATTGCATCATGCACCGGCGCACAGACGGTAATGCCGGCCTCTGTGGCCATACAACAGGCCAAACGCAACATCTCTGCACCATTACCTTGCATCAGAAAATTACGCAGGAAACGTGGGTTAGGATCTCGTCCGGCTTGTACGGTCCAACCAAATACCGTCCACAGTTTATTGTGCAACATGGCGTAATCGACAGCGGCATCTGACCAGCGCCAGAACACTTGATAAGTGTCTTGATGCAGTCGTAATAACACATTGGCTTGGATAACCGGTTGGCCAATACGCAGTGCCAGGGATTCCGCTCCCATGCCGTATTGGACAGCCAGTACACAGGCTTTAAATTGCTCACGCTCAGCTTTATGGCTCTTCTTGGTTGCATTTGCAGGCACGGCACCGGCTTGTATGGCAAAAGCCAGATAAGGATCGCCGGATAAATAAGCTTCCTGCATCAAAGGATCGCCCGACAACGCCGCAGCTATACCAAATTCCTGCTGACTCCAGTCAATATAAGCAATACCGTAGCCGTCCCGGGGCTTAATGAGGCCACGCAACCACACCGCCGTACCAAACACAAATCGAGCGTTACTGGGCTGATTGCGCCCTGTGCGAGCACGAAAAGCGGACAGTAGGGTACGATTTCTTCCATCAGCCCCCACCGCCAGTTCAGCAAGGCGCATTTGCGATAAAGTAACCCGTAACTCTCTTAGTGGGCCAAGACTAGGATAGCTTTGCGCCATGGCTTTAAAGGTGTCATCTTTTAAGTCCAAACGGCCACTGGCTAATAACGGCCACGCAATAGCGTGTGAAACTAACCACTCAGTAAATCGGGCCGTTTTGAAAGAATGACCTTCATAGACCCCATAGTCCTGATCTATTTTTCCAATTAGAGTGTCTTGAAGGGCAGACCATGACGCCCGTAACCGCTCCAACATCACTACATCAATCGGAATACCCGCATGCTCCATATGGGCCGCCGCTTTCATATAACGACCCCGTAACAAGGATCTGGGTAAATCAAGATGCGGTAACATCACTGGCAATAACTGTGCTAAGGCCGTGACATCGGATTCGCAATAATCCAGTAACGCTAATTTCTCCTCAGATGAATAGTCACCGCCACGTATAGCCAGATCGCGCATGGTGGTTTTTTCAGCGCTATCGATGGCATCCAAGCCAAAATAAGTCAGGGCACCTAAAAGACCTGCGCCACAAGGTAGCGTCAGGCCATTGGTCATAGTCCTAAACTCACAAAACAGATCCAGCACATGAACAGGACAAGGCCACCCCAAGGCCAGATGACAGCCCATTTCAGCGCTGGCATAGTAAGCCACCAATAAAGATTGCTCATCGATGGCATAAGGCGGCGCAGAAAGCCCACCAAGTTCATCCACCCATAAGCGAATGCACTTGTTTGATAAATATTCTTTTGCCACCAGACAACGCACCTCAGGAACAGCGCCCGAAGGCGCTGAGAACTCAAAGTCCACCAACCAAATTTCTTTGAACTGTTCCACATCCACTCCTCACACTTCGCCGCGCAGGCGACGTAGAGCAGGATGCTCAAGATCGGTGATATAACGACCTTTAAAGGCAGTCTCCAAAATCTTGGTAAAATCGATGTCAGGCCATTCCGGTTCCGATAAGGATCCGCTGGATTGGAAGACCTCATAAGCGCCTAAATTCATATTGGCAGAAATTCGAATCCAGTCCTTTTGTGCCATAGTGGCAGCTTCCAAGGCAGAGGCATTCCACTCATCGTGGCGACCCTCTTCACTGGGTAAGCGAATAGGCCAGAGAAAGAGAACCTTTTGACGATTAATGGCCGTGAACAGCACCTTAGGTGTTAGTTCTCCACTGAGATCTGGCCATAAGTCCGGCGAAACCAGGTAAGATTCCCGTTCTTCTTTGAGTTCCAGAATCGCGGTTTCCAAGCGAAAAGCAGGATCCTGGTGGACACGGATAAAATCTTGTTTATTGGGTTTACGAACGGGAATGGTCGTGACCAGTTTTTTAACGCCAGTGGCTTCAGAATAGTTTTGGGATAGGCGTAATGCAGACGGGTCAAAGATAGATTTCGTTTGAGAAATTAACGGACCAATTTTGTCTGTCGCTTGTTTTGCTATAGTATTTTTATCACTCATAATCATCACCTTGAGGTTAGATGGCTACGTTATGTAACCATTGGTGATCATCATCGTTGAGCGATTTGAGCGTTACAAATAGCTAATTCATTCTAATTTTATAAAATTAGTCTATTAAAAACATTGGGTTATTCTATTTGTTGATGTGATTAACCGTATGGGCAGCAGAGAGTACTGCCAAGGAAATATCAACCAACATGCAGTATTAGCCTGTACTTGAGTTGCGCGAAAA
>CAJAHC010000150.1 GCA_903939355.1 uncultured Methylococcaceae bacterium
CATTAAAGAATTAATCATTGGTAAAATTAATCGAGTATGCTCTTTAGGCGTTAATTCAAAACGTTCGCTGACAATACCATCAATATATAATGCGGCAGAACAGGAATCCGTCGAGGTTTCTACAGCTAATAATTTCATGACAGGTGCTCTTGTTTAAAAAACTCCTCTACATCCAAAATGTCCCTTGTGCGCTTCATGGGAGGAACGCTATCCAAAAATAACTGTCCATAATATTTTTTTAACAAACGCGGATCACATACCATCAGAACACCTCTATCCGTTACGTCACGAATTAACCGACCAATTCCCTGCCTTAAAGCAATTACTGCTGTTGGCAGTTGATACTCAAAAAAAGGATTTTTTCCCTGTTGTGTCATTGCTTCTAAACGGGCTTTTAGAACAGGATCACCGGGAGATGCAAAGGGCAATTTGTCGATAATAACGCAGGATAATGCCTCGCCTCTAACATCAACACCTTCCCAGAAACTTGATGTACCTAATAAAACTGCATTACCTGCCTCTTTAAACTGTTCCAATAATAATGCTTTTGGACGACTACCTTGAATAAGCAAAGGGTATTTAATTTTTTTTTCCAACAATTCTGCCGCCTCATTCAGCGCACGATGACTAGTGAACAAAAAGAATGCTCGACCCTTGCTGGCCAGTAGTACGGGTAAAGCAAAATCGACAATAAAAGAAATAAAATCCGGATCATTTGGTTGCGGCAAGCCTTTTGGGTGATAAAACAGCGATTGATTGGAATAATCAAAAGGACTGCCCCAACTTTTACTAGGTGTGCCACCAAGCCCAAGATTATTGGTAAAATAATTAAATTTATTTGCAATACTTAAAGTTGCAGACGTAAAAATCCACGCAGCCTGATGTTGTTGCATAAAGCCATTAAATTCAGAAGCAATATCGAGCGGCGTAAGGCTTAAGGTAAATGTTTTCCTATGTGTTTCATACCAACGTATCCATTTCCCACTTCGATCATCCAGTATTAGATTTAATTTCTGGATCATTTCTTCAGCACGTTTGTAACAGGATTCCAGAGCTTTGGTTTTAACTGCTGCTAGTTTTAATTGATCAGCCAAACGCTGCATTTGCTCTTTAACCGCCCTTAATCCACCAAATATTTTTGGATTATTTTCGATGTCCTGCCACTCACCGCGCCTTAATTCCATACCAAAGGCCAACCTTAGATCTTTAATTTCATGCTCCATATCTTCACATGCCGTCCGCAAAGCGGGAATATCAGTTGCATCCTTGAATTATTCCATTAAAGCATCTTGTGCCAAATCGTTAAGTTGCTTGGCTCCCAGAGTAATCCCCAAAAAATTAGATGCCGTATCCGCTAATTGATGGGCTTCGTCTATGACAACTACCTCAGCATTAGGCAATAACTCACCAAATCCGCTATCTCGAAGAGACCAATCCGCACATAATAAATGATGATTTACAACTAAAATATCTGCTTCCTGCGCTTTTTTTCTAGCCTTAACCAAAAAGCACTCACTGTAATCTGGACATTCCTGTCCCAAACAGTTATCCAAAGTTGAAGTCGCGTGATACCAAACTGGATCACCTTCAGTTACACCGGACATTTCCGAGATATCACCTGACTTGGTTCCCCTTGCCCACAATTTTATTTTAGCCAGTGCAACTGCTTCTTCCTTACTAAAGCCCAAGGTTGAAGTCAGCGCATTTTGCAATCGGTAGGAACACAAATAATTACTTCTCCCTTTTAACAATGCAGCAAAAAAGGGCATTTTAATAGCTTTACGAATTAAAGGGATATCTTTGTTAAATAATTGATCCTGAAGGTTTTTTGTTCCTGTGGAAATAATTGATTTTTTGCCAGATAAAATGGCAGGGACTAAATAAGCAAACGTTTTACCCGTTCCTGTCCCTGCTTCAGCTATCAAGTTCTGTTTTTTTTCAATAGCATCTGCAATTGCCGTGGCCATTTCAACCTGTGCTGAACGGGCCTGATAACCTGAGATAACTTTTGATAGCTCACCGTCAATGCTAAAAAATTGTTTTGCGTCAGTCACTAAGTTTTATGCCGGTCAGATGAAGCAAAAAAAGCCGTAAATGGCAATTTATGAAAGAGTTAAGAGCTTAACGTATCGGCTATATATAACCAACAATAATTCAAACAATCAGTTAGGCAAACAGCTTGGGTTCAGTTTCAGTACCGAAAGATTCAGTTTTTGCCTTTACTACCTACAATCTAATTAATAAATAATCTTTTGATCTTTTAAGACGCTATAGATAGCATCTATAGACTCATTGTCCGCATCAAAAGTGAGCTCAGCCAAATCAGCACTATAATTTACGCACAAACAAATTAAACCAGCATCTTTAATGGCTCCAATTAGCACTGAATTTTGAGTTTCCAAAACGGTTGTCGCATGGCCATTATCAAATAACTTTCTTTCTAGTTTGTAGGCCATATTTTTACTAGTCGACCCTCTTAACGCAATGGCAATAGCTTTCTGACTATATCGAGCAGCCCGTTCCGCGTTACTAACGAATGGTAAGTCTTCAGCGTCACTCTCTCCACTAATCATACCTGCGCCGACAGTTCGATTACTCAAACGATCAATAATGATAAAAGCACCCGTACCTTTATTGGTCTTATATGCATCAAACACAACAGGCGCATTAACAGTTACTGTACAAGAGCCAATCTCATTAAGCTGTAACTCAAAGGCATCATGGTGCTCCAGTGTGTTAACATCAATTCTATGATGTATCAAGGCAATGGAACCGGAAACGCTTCGGGTTGCTAACTTAAAAGTATATTGACGACCTGGCGTTAAAGCTTTTTCATCCATCCAAACGACAGTTGCAATAAATTTATCAGCCACTATCGTCGATTGTTTTTCTGTACCAATGAGCAAGTCACCACGACTAACGTCAATTTCATTTTCCAATGTTAAAGTGACAGCCATGGGTGGGTAAGCTTCTTCAAGCTCACCATCATAAGTGACGATCGCCTTTATTTTGCTGCTTTTACCGGAAGGCATGGCTATGATGTGATCACCTTTTTTAAAAACTCCCGAAGCGACTGTTCCACAAAAGCCACGAAAATCGAGGTTTGGTCGATTAACATATTGAACAGGAAAACGGGCATCATTAAAATTATGATCATTAGCAATTTCGACGCTATTAAGTGCCTCCATTAATGGCTTACCAGTAAACCAAGGCATATTTTCACTACGATTTACAACATTATCACCATCCAAAGCAGAAAGCGGGATAAAGTAAATGTCTTTTAAATCCAGTGTCTTGGTGAACTCAAGATAATCGCATTGAATTTTCTCGAAAATTTCTTCGCTGTAACCCACCAAATCCATTTTATTAATGGCAACGAAAATATGTTTAATGCCTAATAAAGAAGCAATAAAACTATGTCGTTTAGTTTGTGTTTGAACCCCATAACGCGCGTCTACCAAAATAATAGCTAAATCACAAGTTGAGGCTCCTGTGGCCATATTGCGCGTATATTGCTCGTGTCCTGGTGTATCAGCGATAATAAACTTACGTGTAGATGTTGAAAAATACCGATAAGCAACGTCAATAGTAATACCTTGTTCACGCTCGGCTTGCAAACCATCAACCAACAAAGCCAAATCTATTTTACCTGCACCGGTAGTGCCTGATTTAACACTATCTGCCTGCACCGCGGCCAATTGATCCTCATAAATCATTTTAGAATCATGAAGCAAACGTCCTATCAATGTGCTTTTTCCATCATCGACATTGCCACAAGTTAAAAACCGCAACAACTCTTTGTTCTCATGCTGTGCTAAATAAGCATCAATATCGGTACTGATTAAATCGGATTGGTGGGACATGATTTTCTCTGAAGTTCTGTTATGGGTAAAGTGATTAAGCTTTTATTGGCAATAGCCTTCACTCAAAAGTAGCCTTCGCGCTTTTTCTGCTCCATCGATCCTGATTGATCATGATCAATCAGTCGTCCCTGGCGTTCAGAAGTAGTTGTTAGCAGCATTTCCTGGATAATTTCTGGCAAAGTCGTGGCAGTTGACTCAACCGCACCAGTTAAGGGATAACAACCTAAGGTACGAAAACGCACTTTTTTCATTTCAATCTTTTCACTCGGTCCGATAGGCATTCGCTCATCATCAACCATAATTAACATCCCGTCTCGATTAACGACCGGACGATCTTTAGCAAAATATAAGGGGACAATAGGTATATTTTCCAAATGAATATATTGCCAAATATCCAGTTCCGTCCAGTTTGACAAGGGAAAAACACGAATACTTTCACCTTTATCTATCTTGCCATTATAGATATTCCATAATTCTGGACGCTGGTTTTTCGGATCCCAACGATGATTTTTATCACGAAACGAATAAACGCGTTCTTTAGCTCGGGATTTTTCCTCATCACGGCGAGCACCACCAAACGCTGCATCAAACTGATATTTATCTAGCGCTTGCTTAAGACCATCCGTTTTCATAACATCCGTATGTTTCTTACTCCCGTGAGTAAAAGGGCCGATACCTTGATCAACGCCATCCTGATTAACATGTATCAGTAATTCAAGACCCAGTTTTTCAACCAACTGATCTCGAAACTCAATCATTTCCTTAAATTTCCAAGTGGTATCCACATGTAACAATGGAAACGGTGGTTTGCCAGGGAAAAATGCCTTCATAGTCAGATGTAACATAACCGCAGAATCTTTTCCAACGGAATACAACATCACAGGACGTTCAAATTCAGCCGCTACTTCACGAATAATATGAATGCTCTCAGCTTCCAGTTCTTTAAGATGTGTTAATTTATGATCAGTCATTAAAAGTCCATCGGGAGAAGATTGTCACATATGCTTATTGGGCATTCCCAATAAAATCCAGCCATTTTAATTTGAACTGGCAGTTAATACCAGTCATCCCTGATAAATTAGCAGTTTTTCTACCTTAAAATTAGGACGCTAGCATTTACATTCAATAATACAGTCATTTTTACTCCTGTATCACCAGTTAATATATCTATCAAATCCTATAATTATTATCACGTGAATGTAACTGCTTTACTCAAGATAAGGTCGAAATAAAAGCTACTATATCTATGGGTGCCCTAAAATTTAATTAGATGATTCTTCAGAAATTAGCGAGATATAGGTATTCATACTAATAGACATCACTTGTATTTATAAGCATCATGATCTCAATAGTAAATAGTGTGATCCACTACCGATAACTACTACACCAACAATATTTATAGGCCAAAAATAATGAAAAATAAAAATGGACACTTTGAAATACCAAGTTTTTTAATACTCCTATTTATCTTTATGCTTGCTCCCAAAGGAATAGCTGGCGAAATAGAGGCTCCTCAAAAAATTATCCAAAATATTTCAGATATACTGCAAAAAAAATTACAAGATCCTTCATTTACTAACAATTTCTCTCAAGTTACAGTATTTGTTAATAACGTGATTGAGCCACATGTTGATTTTGACAAAATAGCCCCTCTAGTACTTGGAAAAAATTGGAAAACAGCCACCCAATTAGAACAAGAACGCTTTAAACAAGAATTCCGAACATTGTTAGTACGAATATATTCTAGAGCGTTTGTAGAATATAAACATTGGTCTATCAGTTTCCAACCACTCGAACTACCTAATAATGCGACTAAAACAATTGTAAAAACTATTGTTTTCCAACCCGATCAGCAGGCAGTTGATGTTAGTTACCGAATGCTTTTAAATAATGGTAAGTGGAAAGTTTATGACATTATGATCGATGGGGTAAGTTTGATAACTAACTACCGCTCTGCTTTTAGTAATCTAATTCAAAGCAAAGGAACATTAAATGCGGTAATTGATGATCTTGCCAAACGTAATGCTAAAGCACTAGCTGTCAAAAAATCCTAAGTTAGGATGTCTAACTTCTCAGTTAGTCTTGTTATTTATTTTCTCCTCTTATCATTGTCGAGTGCCACGGACTTTTTCGCGTTAACAGTTATAGCAAACAAACGCTACGAACAATCTGACCAAAATATTATTTTAAAGTTACAAGAGACAATAGATCAATTGAAGAATGCTACAGAACTAGAAAAAATAACAGGCATTAATGATTGGCGAATTCAACTCTACTATCCAATCCATCACGTTGACGTCGGCGCTTAGTGCAATAACCATGACTATAGTTGCCATGGTTATTTCCAATTTCTGTGATTTGCGGGCCGACATCGTCGGCCCGCATTCTCGTTTGGCCTCTTTCCTAGTGCCCATGTCATTCTGCCTCTTGCAACCAGCAGGACAATTCTGCAACATCACTGACAATTTCATGAAACTGCTTAAGAGGAAGTAAAAGCAACCCTTCCCGCAAAAAAGCCTATTCCGCAATCGTAAGTCGAGGTATTTCGGCGAGCCGTCGACAACAACCATCACAACACATACGACATGGCCAATCGAGGTTATCTTCACTGATAGATCTTACGCGATCATCGAGGCTAACAAGCTCACTGAAGCTGAGTTAATTGGCATAGCTACCCAGTGCCAAGACGCAGATATGGTCGACAATGCGGCTTTTTCGACCATCAATCCAATACTCAACCACTCCATCAATACACTTAGCCGGACCTTGTAAATTATGACGTCACCCTTGTAAGACTGACAGTAAATATAAATTTATATGTTGTTATTTAGAGCATATAAAAGTATATTTTTTACTAAGATGTTTTTTTGACTGATTATTAACAGACCCTTATTTTTAGGTTAGGCATCCTACTTAATACTCGACCATAAGCACATAATTAAAAAATCGGTATGGAATATAAAGATTACTACAAAGTGATGGGGCTTACGCGTGATGCCAGCCAAGATGAGGTTAAACGTGCTTATCGTAAATTAGCGCGTAAATATCATCCAGATGTTAGCAAAGAAAGCGATGCTGAAGCAAAGTTTAAAGAACTGGGCGAGGCTTACGAAGTTCTAAAAAATCCTGAAAAAAGAGCAGCCTATAATCAATTAGGCGCAAACTGGCAAGGCGGACAAGATTTTAATCCCCCTCCAAATTGGGATGAAGGTTTTGAATTTAAAGGCGGCGGCTTTAGTGACGACAAGGCAACTTCGTTTAATGATTTCTTTGAACACTTATTTAGCCAGTCAGGCCATCAAAATCATAGCAAGGCTCATCAAACTGTTAATGCCTCAGGAAGCGACAGTCATGCCAAAATCCACATCGATTTGGAAGACAGTTTTCATGGTTTAACACGTAACATTTCTCTCAGCGCTCCCGAATTAAATCCACAAGGACAGCTTCAGGTTAAACATCGCAGTCTTAATATCAAAATACCAAAAGGAATCAAGGCAGGCCAACATATTAAACTAGCAGGACAAGGAAATCCGGGGGTTAATCAAGGCAAACCAGGTAACTTGTTTCTTGAAATAGTATTCAATAACCACCCCTTGTTTCGCTTAGTCGACACCGACATTTACATGGATCTCCCCGTTACACCCTGGGAAGCCGCTTTAGGGACTCAAATCACTATTCCTACACCCTTAGGTTCAGTTGATCTAAAAATCCCTCCTAATTCAAAGCAAGGAGGTAAGTTACGTTTGACAGGACGTGGACTACCAACACAAGTGCCAGGTCATTTTTATGTCATACTCCAACTGGTACTGCCTGCTGCTGATAGTGAAAAAGCAAAAGCACTTTACCAAACAATGCATGATGAGCTTGATTTTAATCCTCGAGATCCTTTAAAGATTCCATAACCATGAATTCAAATAACATACTATTAGTTCACTCAGGAACTGTCATTGAAGATGACCGATTAACCTTAGAGCAGCTTTGTGAGGCTTGCAACGTCTCTGTAGAATGGATACATAGTCTTATTGAAGAAAGTATTATTGAGCCTCACGGACAGGATATACAGCTCTGGCGCTTTTCAGGAGCGTGCCTTATCCGTGTCCGGAAAGCCGTCAGATTACAACATGACTTAGGGGTTAATCTTGCCGGCATTGCGTTGGCTCTGGATTTAATTGGAGAAATTGAGAGTCTTCGTGAGCAAATGAAAATGCTCAGTCAGTCTTAAGTTATACCTTTTTTATTTTCAATAAATATAGTAACGATAATGACACAGTTATTGTTTACCCTATGACAATCCATCTATTGACTTAGGTTATTTTGAACCCTTAGGTTATCGAACCTAAATAATTTCGATTGATCCCTGTAATAAAAAGGGTCTATTAAAAAACACACATTTTTACTCCTTCTATATATAGCGGGGGGTGTTCCTGTGGCACGGGGTGGGGTCGAAGCTATGTCAGTTATTGCTGGGAAAGTCAGAAGAAATAAAGATTATTCATCAATAGATATAAAGATACTCATTATGTTCTAGATCAATATGACCACGGTCAACTAGACACTTATTAATTACACCAAGATTATTCCTTGCTTATCATTTTTCAAGAGGCGTTAAAGATAAATTAAGATGATTACATCTAACCGCAATAACTGCTAGAAATGAAGCTAACAATATCCCCGCAATGACCCTTAAATTTTTAACTGTAAAAATAGCCTTATAATTTAAACTAATATACTGATTTATATTATTAATATTTCTATCTAAAAACAGTAAGTCTAATGACTGCTAGTTATAAAGGTTCAAAATGTGATCAAGTCAGTGAAAAATTAAATGCCCAAAATAATGCATTAATTTCACGTAACCCTATAGATGGTGAATTAAATATTAAGTAAAGTGGCTTAATATCTGTCACATTAAATTTCTTCCAAAATACAGATCTACCCTGGAGCCCCATCACCTTGTTAACTAAACGATATATGTTACGAGATAGGAATCTGGATAGCCCGCCACAACAATGAATTTCGCCAAATTCAGATAAAGGTCCAATGCCAAGGCACACCGACTCACTACCCTCTTCACGTAACACAGCTAAAGTTGAAATAACCATTAGTTCATTGGTATAAAGTGGCGCAGAAGATGACGAAAACACGATATTAATCAAATTATGGCTCTGTAACTGACTAATGTTCAACATTGACAGCATCCCGATAACACTTCCAGCCTGTTCAGCAACAAACCATCGCCTTCCTGATTTGTGCTCAAAGAGCCGTGGACGGCCAAGATACATTTGGAAACCTTGGCGTTTAGAAAGCCAATTTACGCAAACTAACTCTACCTTTGCCTCTAAAATAGTATCAGGCATTGTTAATCCGAAATACTCACGTACTGTCACACCGGCTCGACGTGTAAAGTTAAGATGTTGACGCAAATGATGGCCTTGATGACCTAATTCAGGATCCTGCTGAGGATCAGTCATCATTAGTTCGGCAAATTCTATCGAAGCATAACCAAAGCTTTTGGCATAAATCTGCATATCGGCAGACACTGCAGAATAAACAATAGACCATCCGTTATCATTACAATAAACCGTATAAGCATCTAATAAAAAAGCTTTTTTTTCAGGTGCACAGACGGGATCACCAAAGACAACTGCGCAGCATTTTATAACGCGATAAGTGATTAGTCCCTCTATATCAACGTCCTGAAAAATACTATTTGTTGGATCAAGTGCTGCATGAGATACAGGACCACCATAGCATCGAACCAGCTCTATAATCGATCTGTTACCCATATGAACAACAGATAAATTTGATACTAGATACGGTAGCAATAACTAATACAGCTTTGAACTTAGCTAAAGACATCAGAGTAGAATAATATTCTCTGCTTGAGGACCTTTTTTTCCTTGTGATATATTGAATTTAACTTTTTGCCCTTCAACCATGGACTTAAAGCCGGTTCCGCTAATATTACTATAATGAACAAAAACATCAGGACCAGATTCCTGCTCAATAAAACCAAATCCCTTACCTGCGTTAAACCACTTTACTTTTCCTGTATTCATTTGTGTAGGCATAAATAATAATCCTGATTAATAAGTTAGATTTGTATTAGTTCTTGTCCACAGGACTGTGTAAATAAGGGACAAGGTACGTGCGAATATCACCAATACTGTGAGTAGTAATATTCTTATCCAGCTCAAGAGCAACAAGTTTTCTAATTGGCTCCGAGAAATTTTTTCGTAACAATCCAAGAAAAGATGGATCAGCAATAAGTAGTAATTGATTAAATTTATTAGTGTTATGTGCGTCTTCCAGATAATTAGCTATCTGACGTGCAAACTTATATGATTCATTTTGTTTTGGATCAGTGCGTTGTTCAAAAGCATGCCCCATTTTGCCGTTGCCTTTAATCTTTCCTGGGAAGTCAGAGGTCATTTCTCTGTCATGTAAACGACCTTCCAGATGTGTTAATGTTTCAATTTCCTCTAAAGGAGATGAAAGTGTTTTAACTGTAAAAATGCGTGCATGAACATTATCTGCAACGACTACATAAATTGGCTTCATAGCTATTTCCTTTATGTTAGTTTATTTCCAAAATTTATTTATAAGAAACCTGAATGGTAATTTTCTATTCAACTTTCGAGCATGAAGATATCAAAGATATCCAAGCATTTTCAAATGGTCACGAAGGCTATCAAGCTCACTAATCAAATCAAGCGCCAAAGCAATGCCGGCAAGATTAACTCCCAAGTCATGCTGTAATCTAAATGCTGAACGGACACGTACGAGACTTGCACCGGAAAAACGCCATAAGCGTATATCTTGTCCTTGAGGCTCAATAATACTTTCTTCAACAAGACTAAGTACCCATTCTGCAGAAACCCCACAAGCCTGACAAAGTTGTTCCAATGTTAAGTTATCGTCTTCAATGACCGTTCCCGAATGGACTAATAATAAATCATGTGAACTCACTGTTGATATATCCTCAAAGCCTCACGCGGATTAAAATCAAGTTCTTCATGCATTTTTCGATAAATTGCTTTAGCTTTTTCAGTTTGTGCTGGTGGCAATATTATTTGTAACATCACATAAAAATCACCAGGTACTCTTGTCGGCAATCCGCGACCTGATAAACGGAGTTTGCCACCCTGTTTGGAATTAGGTGGTATTGTCAAATCTACAGAACCTATTGGTGTAGGCACTTTAATTTTTGCTCCTAAAGTGGCTTCCCAAGGTGTTACGGGGAGATCCAAGTAAATATCCGCATCTAATACTCGATAAATTGGATGATTATTAAATACTATTTCCAGAAACAAGTTGCCCGATTTACCAATGCCTGTCCCTGGACCACCCTGACCCGCCAACTTAATGTGCTGACCCGCTCTGATTCCTTTAGGAATTTTAATATTTAGACTTCGATGCCTTACCTGAACTTGTCCTTGTGCATTCATTTCCGGGGTACTCAAAGAAATATTTCGTGTTACACCATGAAAACTATCTTCCAAATCAATATAAATTTTGGCATGACTATCCTGTCCGGGCGCATTAAAATCAAATTGCCCTTTATTTGCAGCATGAATTCCTGCTTGACCAAATAATTGTTCAAAAAAATCACTAAAGGCACCTGATTTATCACTGGTGAAACCACCACCTTTAAATTCGAAACCTTCATCCCAATTCGGAGGTGGTCTAAATTCCTGTCCGGCTTTCCAATTGGCACCTAATTGATCATAAGCTGCACGCTTCTCTGGATCCTTAAGGACTTCATAAGCCTCCCCTAGTTCCTTAAATTTTGCTTCAGCATCGCTTTCTTTGCTAACGTCAGGATGATATTTACGCGCCAATTTACGATAAGCTCGTTTGATTTCATCCTGCGTGGTTTCACGAGATAACCCCATGATTTTATAATAGTCTTTATAATGCATGCCGATGTATTTTCCCTAATGTCTAAGCAATTAATTCACCTATTTGTTTAAGTTACTCAGTAGTAGAGCTAACAGCATAAAAATCTATCAACTCTTCATCTCTTCGATTACGTTCATTTAACCAACTAGCTTGAAAAAGAATGTCTAATGACGGCAAAAACTGTTGAGATCCTACATTATTTTTATCTAACAAATTAACTCATGCTTCCAAATTTTCGTCCTGATAAAAACAAACTTGCTACTTATTCTTCCAACGACACATTGATACG
>CAJAHC010000151.1 GCA_903939355.1 uncultured Methylococcaceae bacterium
CTTTTGGGAAAAACATAATCTTCAAATAGCTGAGTCAGTATTCAACAATTTTGGCGGTCACTCCCAATTTTCGGGTCAAATAACAACACTGAAAACCTTTGAAGTTAATGTGTTGATTGCCCAGGTTCTTTCAGAAAAAGTAGAAAACAGAGTGCTTGTCATTGACGGTGGCGGATCACATCGTTGTGCATTAATCGATAATAAGTTGGCAACGATTGCCTGTGATAATGGTTGGACAGGTATCGTTGTTTACGGCTGCATTCGAGATTCTGAATTGATTGCCAAACTCCCTATTGGACTACTCGCGCTGCATACACACCCTTTACAATGCAACAAAAAAGATCATGGCGATCGTGATTTATTAATCAGCTTCGCCGGTATAAATTTTAAAAAAAATAATTTTTTATATGCTGATAAGGATGGAATGATCGTATCCGATTCGATGTTGAGTTAAAATAACCAAACATTAACCCACTAAAAAATTCAATATATGCAAATTGTACTCGCCAACCCCCGTGGATTTTGTGCCGGTGTAGACCGCGCAATCGAAATTGTAGATCAAGCTATTGAGGCTTTTGGAGCGCCCATTTATGTGCGTCATGAAGTTGTTCATAACCGAACGGTTGTTGATGGACTAAAAGAAAAAGGTGCTATTTTTATCGAAGAACTCACTGATGTGCCGGTAGGATCTTATCTAATTTTCAGTGCACATGGCGTGTCTAAGCAAGTACAACAGGAAGCTAAAGAACGAAAACTAACAGTTTTTGATGCTACCTGTCCTCTTGTTACTAAAGTTCATATTCAGGTTGCCAAACATGCAAAATCTGACCGCGAAGTCATTCTAATTGGCCACGCTGGACACCCTGAAGTTGAAGGCACCATGGGTCAATATGAAAAATGCACAGACAATGGCGGCATCTACTTGGTAGAAACGCCTGAAGATGTCAAAAAACTGGTTGTTAACAACCCTGATAATCTTGCTTACGTTACTCAGACAACATTATCAATGACTGATACCAAGATAATGGTGGACTCATTAAGGGCTCGATTTACTTCCATTCAAGAACAGAAAAAAGACGATATCTGTTATGCAACCCAAAATCGCCAAGATGCTGTTTATGAATTGGCAAAAAAAGCGGATACTATCCTTGTTGTTGGCTCAACCAACAGCTCCAACTCCAACCGTTTACGTGAAATCGCCGAACAACTTGGCAAAAAAGCGTACCTAATTGACACCGCTAAAGACATGCATCAAGACTGGTTTGATGGCGTGAGTGTTGTTGGGGTAACTGCTGGTGCTTCTGCACCTGAAGTGTTGGTTCAAGAAGTGATAAATCAATTAAAACAATGGGGTGGAAAATCAACTCTTGAAATACAAGGTATAGAAGAAAAAGTTGTCTTTTCTTTACCAAAAGGCCTCCAAAAAGAAAAAGACTTGAGTGCCCACTGAGCTCGAATGTATTCGTCTTGATAAGTGGTTGTGGGTGGCGCGTTTTTTTAAAACGCGCCAGCTTGCAGCAGAAGCCGTTTCTGGAGGCAAAGTTCACATAAATAATCAGCGGACAAAACCAGGGAAAGAAGTAAAAATAGGCGCCCGCATCACCTTATCCAAGGATACCTATCGTTGGGATGTTTTAATTACTGCTCTTTCTAACCAACGTAGATGCGCAAAAGAAGCTATATTACTTTACGAAGAAACCGCTGAAAGCCTTGAAAAACGTCAACAACAAATTAAATTAAATCACGAACAGAGAGAAATGTTCGATTTTAGTGGTAGTGAAAACAAACCCAACAAAAAAGACAGGCGTTTAATACATCGCTTTAAACAGATACAATCTGAAAGCTAGAAACATGTCGGCGGTTTTGGCAAGCCAGCCAGCTTGCAAGCATATTTTAAGGGGCCATCAGGAAACAATTTATGTAAATACCGACTATTACCTTTTTCCTCCCCTAATTTCTTGGCAACCGCTTTAGTAAATACGCGAGCATTAGGTAAGTGTTTAAATTGTAAATAATAACCGCGTATAAATAAAATTATCTCCCAATGTTCGGCGCTTAAAGCGATTTTATTGTGCCCTGCCAACTGCTTGGCTACAGTTTCATTCCAGTCCGCATACTTGACTAAAAATCCTTGATCGGTAATCTCAAGAGACATATACCATTACCATGACTGGATTAACTTATTTTTAACAGTCAAATCAACCAATTTCGAATAATCAATTACCTCAATACCAGTAACCAACTCGGTTGCAGCAATCCCTCTCACTACGATATCACCCTCCAATACAAAAAGTTTACTTTCCTTAAGTAATTGCGTCAAAGTATAGGATAAAAGCCCTTTTGCCAAAATATGTAAAATAGCATTTTCAAGGAATACCACATCATCTCCCTTATCAATCCTCTCCAGAATTGCTTTTTCAATAGGTGACTGAGAAATAAGATGTAACATAACTATTGAGTGTCCGATAATTTAAGACCGATAATTCCAAAGATAACAAGTAAGATGGACAATAACCTAAACCAGTCTACTGATTCCTTGAATAAAATAATACCCAGTATCGCAACACCCACTGCCCCCATGCCTGTCCATACCGCATAAGCAGTTCCTATTGGCAAAGTTTTTAGTGCCCACATTAATAAACCAAAACTGCCAATTCCCGACAGCGCAGTAGCAATACTGGGCCATAACTTAGTAAATCCTTCATTATATTTAAGACTTAAAGCAAAAATTATTTCTACGAAGCCCGCAGAAAATAATAACAACCATGCCATGCACAACATCCTTTCTTTGTAGACTAAAGTTTATTATTTTACAATAGACTGACGGATTTCCATCTATTGAATCTCAATTAACAAATAATGCCCTTCTCAACAACTTCTTCACAGCGAAATACCTTGACTGTTACCGAACTTAATCGGGCAACCAGTCAATTACTCAATGAACATTTTTTTAGTGTATTGGTTGAAGGGGAAATATCAAATCTTAGTGCCCCCTCCTCAGGTCATCTTTATTTTTCTTTGAAAGATTCGAATGCACAAGTACGTTGTGCAATGTTTAAAACTCAACAACGTAAGCTGAGTTTTAAACCGGAAAATGGCAAACAGGTGATAGTCAAGGCACAAGTGAGTCTATACGAACCCAGAGGTGACTTCCAACTTATTATCGAACACCTCGAAGAAGCAGGTGATGGAGCCTTAAGGCGCGCATTTGACCTATTGAAAGTTAAACTATCCGAAGAAGGTTTGTTTAGTCCGGCTACAAAACAAAGCATCCCTGCCCTACCTGGTAAAATCGGTATTATTACGTCACCTTCTGGTGCTGCTATTCGGGACATACTGACTGTCTTAAAGAGACGATTCACCGCTGTACCAATTATCGTTTATCCAGTGGCTGTTCAAGGACATAATGCAAAACATGAAATCGCCAAAGCCATTGCCTTGGCCAATGAACAGCAACTATGCGATGTACTTATTTTGGGACGAGGAGGAGGTTCATTGGAAGATCTCTGGGCTTTCAATGAAGAACTGGTTGCACGCGCTATTTTTGCCAGTCAAATTCCGATAATATCCGCTGTTGGTCATGAAACAGATATAACCATTGCTGATTTTGTCGCTGACTTACGTGCTGCAACGCCTTCAGCGGCGGCAGAACATGCCAGCCCAGATCAACAGGAATGGTTATCTAAATACATTCAAATCAATGCGCGCTTAACGGAACTGTTACAGCGTCAATTGAGTAAAAAGAAAGAAACTCTAAGCTGGCTGGAAAAGCGGTTGCAACAGCAACATCCCGGCCAAAAACTGCTTAGAAATGCACAACGTCTAGATGAAATTGAATTAAAGCTGACTCAAGCTATACAGATCAAAATTCGTCATAATAATCAAGTTATTGCGGCGAAGATTGCAACTTTATGGCAATATGATCCCCGTATACCAATTAATCAATATAACCAAAAACAAAGCTACTTATATAACCGGTTGCTTAGCGCTACCCAACACAAACTTGAATATCTTTCGCATAAATTATTGAACAATAGCCAAACACTGCACGCTGTTAGTCCATTAGCAACATTAAAACGGGGTTATTCACTGAC
>CAJAHC010000152.1 GCA_903939355.1 uncultured Methylococcaceae bacterium
CAAACCTGCCGAAAAATGACCTCCAGAAATACTGACAGTATGCGTTAAATAATCACGCAACTCTTTTGCTAAGGCTTTAAGTTTACCTTTACTAAGCTTTCGAACATCTGCTGGTGTATCAATGACATCTAATAAGGGGAAACTTGCTGATTTAGTCATGTGTATGTCAATTCCTTGAGTCGACACGATATTTGTGGCATCTCACAATTTAGATTAAAGACCTTAAAATAATCAATCGATGAAGGTCTGGTAAAAATCATCTGCAATTAAAGAGATGTAACTGGCTTGTTTAATTAATTAAAAGGTCAATTATCCAGATTATATTCGCAGTTTGCAAGTTGGTTATTAATGATTCCGTTGAATAATGTAAAGTGATAAGTCTCGCAATAGATCAGCTTCTTTACCAAACACACTTAGACTATCCAATGCTTTTTCATGAAGTTCTTGTGCCTTTTGTTTAGCACCAGCTAATCCCAACAAAGCAGGGTAGGTTGGCTTATCATTATCCCTATCTTTTCCTTGAGTTTTTCCTAAAGTTGCGGTGTCACTTTCTTCATCAAGAATGTCGTCTTTAACCTGAAAAGATAATCCTATACACTTTGCGTAATGGTCTAATTTTGTCGCCAAACCACAATCTAAATCTACTTTAGCCAAAGTAGCCATATTAACGCTTGCACGAATTAAAGCACCTGTTTTATGAATGTGCATATTTTCCAATTCAGGCAAATTTAATTTAGTACCTACCGATTGCAAGTCAATTGCTTGCCCACCTACCATGCCTTGAGAACCACTAGCTTTTGCTAATGCTATAATCATTTTTAAACGGGCTTCAGCATTTGCTCCGATGGTGGGATCATGCGCCAACACCTCAAAGGCCAATGCTTGCAAAGCATCGCCAGCCAAAATAGCCGTGGCTTCATCAAAAGCAACATGACAAGTCGCTTTCCCCCGCCTAAGATCATCATCATCCATTGCAGGAAGGTCATCATGTATTAATGAATACACGTGTATAAATTCAACAGCACAAGCTGGACCATCAAGCTCTTCTGGCGGAATGCTCAAAGCTAGCCCTGTACAATACGTTAACATAGGTCGCATACGTTTACCGCCATTCAGCACACTATAACGCATCGCGCGATGAAGTTTATGAGGCAATAAATGATCACTTGGAAGACGAGCCTCAAGAGCTAATTCAACGCGGTTTTGACTAAAAACTAGGTATTCTTTTAACGCATTACTCATCTGTAAATGGCTCCAGGGTTTGACTGCCGTTTTTATCTATTATAATCTGAACTTTATGCTCTGCATCCTGCAAGGCTTTTTGGCAGGTACGAGTTAGGGCCACCCCTCGTTCAAATGATTTTAATGACTCTTCTAGTGAAATGTCACCTAGTTCCAACTGAACAACTAATTGCTCAAGTTCTTCAAGTGAGTCTTCAAACAAAGTCGTACATTTCTTTTTCGGCATAGATAAAAAACGGCTAAATGAAATCACATATATATAAAAGTTACATTATATATGAAATATACCTATGGAAAATCAGGAAGTATCAGTTACAAGTAAATTTACCCATAAAAATTCTTATACCAGACCATCATTATGCCCTATCCTTCATTTCTACTGAATTAATTGCCAATAACTATACATGCAATTTTCTGAGCTCGAATGATTCGTCGTCCATTCTAATAATCATCTAACTTTATAGTCAAAGTCTACTCAACACTGAACTAATTTAGTATCGGTGAGATAACTTCCATAATTTGTTCCTTAGAAAATGCCCCTCGATGCTGATGAATAATTCTTCCTTGTTGATCAACTATTAGCGTGTATGGAACAGCATCAACACTATTGCCCAACTGATGAGCTAAGGCAATACCTTCAAGATCAGCGATTAGTATTGGATAATTAATTTTAGTTTTAACAAGGTATTCTTTAACTGACACTTCATCATCTATGGCAATGCCAATAAACTGAAGACCTTTACTAGCATATTGTTCCTGTAGAAATACAAACTCGGGGATTTCTTTAATACAAGGCGGACACCAAGTTGCCCAAAAATTAATAATACGAATTTTACCTTGCCACTCAATAATATTGTGTTGCTTACCACTCACGTCATTAAGGCTAAAATCAGTTAGAAGTGAGGGGCTAAAAAGCTTATTGGACGAATAAAAAACCCTTGTCGCAATTCCCCCGCCAAGTGCTAACACAGCTAACATTATGAAAAGCCAACTCAGCCTCATAACTTTATCCGTTGTAATGTTTCAATAAAAGTTTCGGCATCTTGATAGCCTATAACTCGATGTGGAGTATCTTCCAGCTTATTATCACCGAAAAATAAAATTGCAGGTGGCCCAATAAGATTAAATTTTGACAAAAATGCTTTATCATCTTCAGAGTTTGCTGTGACATCAACTTGCAAAAGCACAAATCCCGCAAGTGCCTTTTTGACTTTTGGTTCTGCAAAAGTGTAAGCCTCCATTTCTTTACATGAAATACACCAATCCGCATAAAAATCGAGCATAACTTTTTTATGATTGGCTTGAGCTTGCTGTAATTTCACCTCTAAATCTGATAATGAACTGACTCTCTCAAAAACAAGACCTTCCTCGATTATTTGTCCATTATTAGAATTAACTCCTTGAAGCGGTTGTAATGGATTGCTATTACCCATGCCAAAACCAATCAATAACAACAACCCGTAAGCCAACATCATTAAGCCAAGACCTTTTGATAACTTACGCCAGCCGGAACAATTCTCAGGCAATGAATCAATCGCACTGAGATAAATAGCAGACAGCATTAGCAGCATGGCCCAGAGTAAAATGATTATAGTGGGTGATAATATTCGGCTTAGCATCCAAATCGCAACGCCTAACATAACAACCCCAAATACGGCCTTGGTTGAATACAACCAAACGCCCCCCTTTGGCAAAAACTTACCTGCTGAAGCACCTAATAGTAACAACGGAACACCCATTCCCATGCCCATGGTAAATAATGCAGCGCCCCCTAATAAGGCACTACCACTTTGACCAATAAAAATTAGGGCTCCAGCAAGCGGTGCTGCAACACACGGCCCTACAATCAAAGATGATAAAGCACCCATAATAGCAGCGCCCCAGAGAGAGCCATCTCGATGTTTAACGCTGGAGTTATGTAATTTTGTTTTTAACGAGTTAGGTAGCTCAAGATCATAAAGACCAAACATTGATAGCGACAATAATACAAAAATGGCACTAAATAACCCAACTATCCATGGCTGTTGAAAAATGGTTTGTAAATTACTACCAAATAAAGCAGCAAGTATACCAAACACAGTATAAGTAAACGCTGAGGCAACTACGTAACTTAATGATAGAAAAAATGCTCGTGAGGTACTAATACGATTGCCATGGCCAACTATGATGCCCGATAAAATAGGGATCATAGGAAAAATGCACGGTGTCATAGACAATAATAATCCGAAACCAAAAAAACTAACTAAAGTCATCAAAAAACTATCATGGTGCAGAGATTGAACAATTTGATCTTGTTCAGAAAGGCCCGACTTTAATTTATTGCCTAAAAATTGCGTTTCATTTTGGACGCTAGGAAATTGCAGATCAACTTTCTTATACATTGGGGGATAACAAACACCCCGATCTGCACACCCCTGATAACTTGCCTGTAAGGTGATAGTTTCCGCTACTCCACCCGTGCGAATAACAGGAATATCAAAACCTAGTTCATTATGAAAAATCTCAACCCGACCAAAGGCTTCATCCTGCTTTGGCTCCCCATGAGGTATTACAAAAGAGCCCAATTTATTACTGCCTGAGCCAATTAATTCAAACTTTATTTTTTCACGATAAAGATAATAATCTTTGGCAATCTCCCAGTTTACATTGATTGTATTGGAATCCTTTACAACTGCAAAAAACTGAAATGCTTGCTCAGGCGGCAATAACTCATCCGAATCAGAAGCAAGACTGAATGTTGGTGGCTTTTTTACTAGCAAGTCCAACGAATTCGGCACACTAACCGGAGCGGGAAGATTAACATCAAATACTTTTTTTTGAGGTGGGTAACAGATGCCTTTATCGGCACAACCTCGAAATTGAACTTCGAATTTTATAGCGGTTACTTCTTTCGATGCTACAAATGAAACGGGGATTTGTAACTTATTTCGGTAAATAATGACGTCACCAAAATTTTCATCATGCTTTGTTTCACCAACTGGAAAGGATGGCGTCAATACAGTAATTTGATTGCTTTTAGATTCAAATTTAATATGATTGCTGTAAAGGTAGTGTCCCTTTGCAATATCCCATGAAACCTCAACTTGATCAACTGTCAAAGCCTTCACAGAAATCTTAAAAGCCTGCTCAGGTGGCAAAATATCATCACTCGCAAAAGTAACAGCTGAATGAGAAATCCATAATACAAAACAAAGAAAAACTATTTTAAAGAATGACATGAATCTATCCAACTTAGATACTCGGGAAAACCGTTTTCTATTGAAACGGCAATTATTTCAGGAAGCTCATAAGGATGATACTCTATTAGCAAGGTTTCAATCCGCTGATAAAAAGATTTATTAGCTTTAATCAGCAATAAATATTCCTGAGCTGATTTTATTTGTTCCTGCCACATATAAATGGACGTGATATCAGGCAAAATATTTATACAAGCGGCTATCTTGTCATTCACAAGTAAACGAGCAATGCTTTCTGCACTCTCTTTATCAGGGAATGTACAAAGTATTATTTGATAATGGATCGGCATTTTTGTAATAGTAATAAGCAATAATGCATATTAACCTAGAAATTAAACTCTATTGCCTTTATATTGTAACAATGAAATTAGATAAGCAATAAGCTTAAAGCCTATTAAAAAATTATTTAGGCTATATCTTGAAAATATTAAGAGCGTGTAGATGAAAATTTTTCAAATCCTATTCCTAATTGTTCTGATCATCCCTTTTGCAGAAATTTATTTACTACTCCAAGTAGGAAGTATAATTGGCGCCTTTCCTACTATTTTCATAGTAGTATTCACTGCCGCAGTAGGTGCTTGGCTATTAAAACAACAAGGATTTGTTACCTTTAGACGTTTTCAGGAAAATCTTGCTAAAGGCATTGTTCCAGCATACGAAATGATAGAAGGACCTATTATTTTACTGGGCGGCCTTCTTTTATTAACACCTGGTTTTATTACCGATATTTTGGGGTTTTTCTGCTTAATTCCACCATTACGAAAAAAAATAGCTCAATATGTCATTGAAAATCATTTAATTCAATCTGGCTGGCCATTTCAGAAACAGAGTGCTCCTGACAAAACCGTATTAGAAGGCGAGTTTAAAAAAGAAGATTAAAACAGGTAAAAAAGCGCAAGACATATCAGCCTAGTCCTGCGCTTTTCTGTTAACTATTTGAAGATGTGTCGTCAACAGCTTCACAAGTGCTTTTGTTAAGCCCTGCATAAGCTGGGCAAAAGCCCGAAAAACCAGTAGAAACAAGAATAATACCAACCACTAATAAAGTGATTTCTGCGGTGAAAAGTGAAATAGCAATTAGCGCTGCGCCCCCATAGATACGATATTTTTTTTCTTTTTCACCTACATTGTGTTCAAACTTAATCATACGTTTATAATCAAAACTCATATTAGTCCCCTTCTGTGTAATTGTTATTATTTTAGCAACGCAATGACTTAGTTAGTCCTTACATAGCGCTAAATAATATACACAGCTCTACAAAATGTGCAAGCGATAAAACAATAATGGATGTTACTTTAATAATTGATTCTCTTAATGATGCTCAGCGCCAAGCTGTTACCGCCCCTTCTCAAGCTATGCTCGTGTTAGCAGGTGCTGGAAGTGGTAAAACTCGAGTTTTAGTGCACCGCATTGCTTGGCAAATTCAGGTAGAAGACATCCCTGCTCATAGTATTCTAGCAGTGACTTTTACTAATAAAGCAGCAAAAGAAATGCGCAGTAGAGTTGAGAGTTTATTGAATATGTCAACTCAGAGCCTATGGATAGGTACTTTTCATGGCATAGCACACCGACTTTTAAGACGACATACAAAACAGGCAAAATTACCTGATACTTTTCAAGTAATGGATTCTAGCGACCAATTAAGAGTTATAAAGCGATTAATTAATACGCTTAACCTAGATGACTCAAAATGGCCAGCGCGTGAAGCGCAATGGTATATCAACGCCCAAAAAGATGAAGGGATAAGGGCTCGCCACATGCTCGATACAGCTGACCTACATCAACGTCAAATGCTAAGAATATATAAAGCCTATGAAGAAATTTGCGATCGCTCTGGCTTAGTGGACTTTGCAGAATTACTATTACGCGCACATGAATTATTACGAGATAACCAAGATATCCTAGATTTTTATCAGCAACGTTTTAGACAAGTTCATGTTGACGAATTTCAAGACACCAACACCATTCAATATGCCTGGTTAAGACTGCTAACGGATGGCAAAGATAATCTATTTGTAGTGGGTGATGACGACCAATCCATTTATGGTTGGCGTGGCGCTAAAATTGAGAACCTATACAGCTTTCAGAAACACTATCCTAATCATCAAGTTATAAAGCTGGAACAAAACTATCGCTCCACCGGCACTATTCTTAAAGCAGCCAACACCATTATTGCCAATAACACTGGCAGAATGGGAAAAGAATTGTGGACAGCCACAGGAGAGGGTGAGCCATGTTCTTTATATGCCGCTTTTAATGAACAAGATGAGGCCTATTTTGTCGTCGAGCGCATTAGAACTTGGATCAATGAAGGAGGTTTACGTAGCGATGCAGCCATTTTGTATCGCTCTAATGCACAATCTCGCCAATTCGAAGAAAAGTTAATGGCAACAGCTACACCTTATAAAGTATACGGTGGATTGCGCTTTTTCGATCGCGCCGAGATTAAAAATGCATTGGCTTACTTACGGCTGATGTCCAATCGTAATGATGATGCCTCATTTGAACGCATTATTAATACGCCAACTCGAGGCATAGGTGCAAAAGCTATAGATGATATACGCTGCATAGCTCGGGACCAGAGTCTGTCATTATGGGCTTCGGCTATCGTCTTAATTAATCAGCGCACCATGACAGCAAGAGCAACAAATGCTCTGATAGGTTTTTTGGAACTTATTAAAGAACTTACTACACAGGCACCAGATCTGGAACTCTATGAAAAAGTTAAGTTTGTAATCGAAAAATCTGGCCTGATTGAACTATATCAGAAAGAAAAAATGGATAAAGGAGAGGAAAAAGTAGAAAACTTGGAAGAACTGGTTAATGCTGCGCGTCTTTTTGATTTCGACCGAGAAAATGAAGAAGGCATGGGAGAGTTAGACATGTTCTTAACGCATGCAGCCCTAGAGTCAGGTGATAATCAAGGAGATGATTTTGACGATTGCGTCCAGCTAATGACTATACACTCAGCAAAAGGGTTAGAATTCAAATTGGTATTTCTGGTAGGCATGGAGGAAAATTTATTTCCATCACAACAATCAGTTGATGATGTCGGACGCTTAGAAGAAGAACGCAGACTCTGTTATGTCGGCATGACCCGAGCTATGCAACACCTTTATCTGACTTATGCAGAATCCAGACGCTTATATGGCCGTGAAAGTTACCCAAGGCCATCAAGATTCCTGCGCGAAATTCCCTCTGAGCTTATACAAGAAGTCAGAGTAAGAGCAACAATTAATCATCCCGTTACGCCAATCCAAATAAAAAACAGCTCGTTACAGACAATTGGAAGCTACAAGCTAGGACAACGCGTTAGTCATGCAAAATTTGGCGAAGGAGTAGTGTTGCAAATTGAAGGTTCTGGCGCACAAGAAAGAGTCCAGATAAACTTTAAAACAGCCGGCGTTAAATGGTTAATGTTGGCTTATGCAAATTTGGAAGTATTGCAGGGCTGATTAGTTTCGACATTAACGTCTTTAGACCATTAATTTATAAGTCCAATAGACGTTGCCAATAAAAACCCCACTAAGGCTTGCCTAAGTGGGGACTGATGCTATTAAGGGGTTAAACCTTGTCCAATAACAATAACTTTCAAGGCATTGGTACCGCCCTCAATACCTGTCAAATCACCTTTAGTAATAATGAATTTATCACCATCATTGACGTTATTCCATTTCCTAAGCTCTTTAACGATACTCCGATTTACTTGAGCATGATCATTATTATCTTCAATTTTGAAATACATGGGAAAAACCCCACGATACAAGGTAACCTTACCGAGTGTTTTTTCCTGACTGCTAAATGCAAAAATGGGGATTCCTGAACTAATCCTGGACATCCACAATGGTGTCGAGCCAGATTCAGTTAAAGCTACTATTCCTTTTATTTTTGCATGGTTAGCCATGTACATGGCTGACATAGCAATCGCTTCATCATCACGATCAAAGTTTTGTATATTGATACGATGATCAGACTCACGAACACTACGTTGTTTTTCTGCTTCTATACAAATACGATGCATCGCTTCGACTGCTTTGATTGGAAAATTTCCAGAAGCCGTTTCAGCTGAGAGCATAATCGCATCCGTTCCATCATAAACAGCATTGGCAACGTCAAATACCTCTGCCCGTGTAGGAATCGGGTTTTCTATCATGGACTCCATCATTTGTGTTGCGGTAATAGCAACACGATTGAGCTCCCTGGTACGTTTAATTAATAATTTCTGTACCGCAGGCAAGTTCGCGTCACCAATTTCAACTCCCAAATCACCACGTGCCACCATCACAGCATCAGAAGCCAAAATAATTTCGTCCATAACATCAGGAACTATTGCTTCAGCCCTTTCAACTTTAGAAACGATACCGGCATAACAACCTTCAGCAACCAATAAACGTCGAGCTTCATTCAAATCTTCTGCGCAACGAGGAAAAGATACCGCAACATAGTCGCACTTCATCAGTGCAATAGTTTTAATATCTTCTTTATCTTTTTCAGTTAATGCAGCAGCAGAAAGACCACCGCCCATAAGATTTATACCTTTATTGTTAGATAATGCCCCACCTACAATAACAGTACAGTTAACACGCATGTCAACCACATTAACCACATCTAACACAATACGACCGTCATCAAGTAAAAGACGACTACCTGGCTTAACTTCAAGCGCCAAAGGTTCATAAGTGATACCAACCTGAGTATTATCTCCCTGAGTTGGATCGAAATTAATGTCTAGAGAAAAATCTTGGCCTTCATTTAAAATTACCTTGGTATCTTTGAAACGTGCAATACGTATCTTAGGTCCCTGTAGATCCGCCAAAATTCCTACACGTCTTCCTGTTTTTTTGCTTAATTCTCGAATAGCGTTAGCTCTATCAATATGATCTTGAGCAGAACCATGAGAAAAGTTCATCCGAACAACGTCAATGCCTGCAGCAAATAAGCCTTCGAGCACACCCGGCTTATCAGTTGCGGGGCCGAGTGTGGCTAAAATTTTGGTTCTTCTTAACATTAATTAAATCCGTTATTTAGCGTTTACTAGAGCAATGGTAGTATCCAACATGCGGTTTGAAAAACCCCATTCATTATCATACCAAGAAAGAACTTTTACC
This sequence comes from uncultured Methylococcaceae bacterium, assembly GCA_903939355.1. Lineage (GTDB taxonomy): Bacteria > Pseudomonadota > Gammaproteobacteria > Methylococcales > Methylomonadaceae > Methylobacter_C. The sequence goes on from CAJAHC010000152.1 coordinate 9,588, forward strand.
AAACGACCACCCAATACTTTAGTTAAAGGGGCTTCATAGATAGAAGAAGCAGGGTTATGATTAAAATCAACTGAAACCAGTGGTCTTTCGTTAATATCTAGAATACCTTTCAACA
>CAJAHC010000153.1 GCA_903939355.1 uncultured Methylococcaceae bacterium
ACAGTGAAAAAGCTGGTTATAAATTTTGAATATTAATTGCTTTTCCATCAGTTAGCGCATACCAGCCAATAGTGATCCTGTAAATTAACCACACCACTGTGATTAGCAAGGTAAAAATTCCGATACCCATGCCAAAAGTAAAACCTGATATAGCAAATCCGGCCACGGTTATCCAAGCAGTTTGAACCTGCCAATTAAAGTGAGACTCTAACCAAGTGCCTTGTACATCATTTCGGCCAAAAAAATTAATTGCCACACCGACCAACAAAGGTAAACCAGCTAGCATAAAGGTTAATGCCTGACACAGATAAACCGTGGCAGCCATTGTTTTTAATGTGCGTAATTTCTCGGTATCATCATTTTCAATCGATATTTCAGTCATAGTTAGCTCCACTCATTTATTTTCTGTATTACCACTAGGTTTTTGTATATTTAATGGACAAGATAGGGTTATAAAGGGGCTCTTCTATTATGCGTGCATCAATAATTTGTTTATTTATTTTCCCTTCCCTGCATTTCTTAACTCAACGAACGGATTGTGGGATTGACACTACAAACTAAACTGAGTGGCTTGTAGTGTTTGGTTGGCTTAATATCAGATCTTCTTTAGAGTAAATCTTTTCCCGTTACCAGCCTGAGTGTTAGTTAATTAAAGTGCAGTCTAGCTAATAGGAATCGCTTTACGTTTGCCCTTTTCAGTCTTTGGAATCATAACGGTTAATAGGCCATCCTTAAAAGAGGCTTTAGCCTTCTCATCATTAACTTATTCAGGTAACGATATTGTTCGCTGGAATTCACCTTGACTAATCTCACGTCGAAAATATTTACCTTTTTCTTCTTCCTTTTTTTCCTCTTTGCAAGAAGTTCGTATGGTAATTGTTTGATTGATAATGGATACATCAATATCTTCTTTTTTTACACCTGGTAAGGTAGCCTTTACTTCTATGTCATTTTCATGATCAATGATGTCTACCCGAGGAAAATTCGCCTGCGATAGTGTAGGCACATTCCAATCCATTAAACGCGGCCATTTGCGGGTCATAAAATCATCAAAGAAATTATCAAATTCATCAAATGAAAACAAACCACCTGTTGATTTTGGTAACAATTCAGACTGTTTTTTTACTTCAATTTCTTGTCTTGGCATGATTAATAAACCTCTTGTTAAAATTAATTGAACCCCTTGCAGTTTAGCCTAGTTGATAAACCATATCGGCTATTTCTTACCTATTATTTATAGCAAAAACTCACCTTCAGCTTCCAGCCAGTCTTCAAGTTCGTGACCTGGCTCAAAGCCTCTGCTTTCCGCTTTAAGATAAGCAAGTTCTGCAATACGGGCTTCTCGATCCGGTAGACAAATTGCTTCGATAGGGACTGAGGTATCAGGACTGATTTTAGTTTTTTTTTACAATTAATGACATATGTGACCTCCATATTAAATAAAGTAGGTTCTTGGCTTTATATGCTAAGAACGTTAATTAGCAGATTCATTTGAACATAAAATTTAACGACAAAATAGTCGTATAAATACCTATACGCTTTAAGTTATTCGAAGTACTTAGCTATTTTCTTAATGGCTTATAAATCTTTAAAATCCTGTCGAATTGTTTCATGTTTGACTTGATAACTTTTGGCATCACCGTAATCGATGAATTTCTGATAACGGCTATGTAACTGGTTGATACGTTTTGCATGCTTAATAAGACACCAGAACTGTTCTGTGCGCTCACCTATTTCCTGTAAGTAACCAAATAAACCATTGATATAGAGACAGTAGGCACAATTGAATTTTTCTATGATGTTAAGGTAATCAAGATATTGCCTGTCGAATATAATGTAATCCTGTCGTTTTACTTTGGGGATATTGTAGAGTGGAAAACAAATGGCCTGATACAGGCTAACTGTTATATCCATTAAGATTGCCGGAACAATACACATCCAGATGAACGGGGTACTGATGTTATGTTTTAGTTTTGCATCAACTAGGTAACTTAGTAACCGATTGGAGTAGGCTTTATGGTTACATATAATGCTCTTTTCGAACATGGTGTGTCGCTGGATAATTTTATAAGTTTGATTATAGTAAAAGAGTATTACAATCGCAAACGTCTTGATTTAAAATTAACTGCCGTTAAAAAAAGGCATTATCATCTTCATCGTCAATCGCTTCTTCCAGCTTATGAGATAAATAGTTAACTGCAATAAAACCTATGCCGATGATGCCGATGGCTATAGCTATAGCAATGATAAGGGTTGGTATATGTTGCATGGATTTCATTTAGATTAGATAGCCATGATAGATATCATGGTTATTATTATAATTTTTAGGCATACAAATTAAAGTTACTCTTGTTCTTGAGTCAAAAAAATAATGTTATCTGGTATCGCAAGAGCTAATATCAAGTTGGCTAACTTATCTTGCAAAATTTTATTTTCAATATTTAGGTTTCCCATTTGTGCCAGATTAAATTTTATTTCTTATTTAATTTTTCGATACGATCAAGCAATGATTTTGTTTCATAGTTAACAAAGGTATTTACATAACGATATGTGTAAACTTTTTTTCTTGCCACCATAAAGAAATTTAGTGTTACATAAGCATGTTGCTACTAACGTATTGCAGATTGCATTGAGTTGATAATAAGAGTCACTCTTATTTTTTACTCACCTAGAGGAGTTCATCCTCAACACAATCTACGATTTGAAGTATAGTTAGTCATTATGAAATTGATAGTTTCGACGGAGAGGGAGCCTTTTATTGTTGATTGTAGCAGTGATGCAGAGTATCAAATTAATCATCAATATCGATGACCGACTAAGGAAAATGTCATTACTTTTACATAGTTGATTGGATTTGAGGGGGAATAATAACTATGAAAAATAAACACTCTAATAATATATTCTGCATCACATGCCTACGAGTAAAATTGTCAGCATAAGTTCAATTTTAATAGGTGTATTTTTTTATTAAAATAATAAATCTCGTTCTGCTTCTAGCCAATCATCAAGCTCATGACCAGCTTCAAAACCTCTGTTTTGTGCTTTATAATAAGCTAGCTCAGCAATGGTATTATCATGGTCAGGAAGATCGACGAATCTACCAAATTCTTCATCCAATAGTGAGTCAGCATTTTTATTTTTAATGGATTCTTTTATCATTGCTATTCCCTCTAAATGTTATGATTTTGTGATTGATAGGAATTTGTATTGTTTACTTTTGACTCATAAACGGAGGCTACTGCTACAAAAATAACTGCAGAAAGAATGTACAAGGATAGTCCGAGAGCAAATTTTATAGATGTTTTATCATTCATTAGCAAGCCACTATTAATTAAAAAACAGGAAATAGTAAGCCTTAAATATTAGTACAATTTTTTGATACTTCAAGACCGGTAACTATGATTTAATTGATGGCGTAATTAGTACACAAAACCACTTGATAACGTCTTTTACCAATACTTATAGCAAGTTAATGTTCAGCATGATTGACGCTTCAATAGTAAAAATAGTTAACCTCGATAAACGAAAAGACACTCTTTGTGCTTAAATTTTCCCTGACTGTGC
>CAJAHC010000154.1 GCA_903939355.1 uncultured Methylococcaceae bacterium
TACAGCCAAATGCTTAATAAAATCAATTATAAAAAATGTGCAGGAAAGACTAAAGTATTAACTCTTCCAGACCAAGACAACAGCTGTAAATAGCTTTCCACTAACACTACTCTCACAACAAACTTGGCTTTAATTATTATTATGAAAAATTCACTTGTCTTCAGAATATTAGTATTTACTTTTTTATCCCAAGTGGCTCAAGCTGAAGACATTGGATGCATAACGACTACCTGGAAACTAATCGGCTCAAACCACAAGATTTGCGTACAAGCCTTTGATGACCCTAAAGTACAAGGGGTTTCTTGCCATATTAGCCAAGCCAAAACCGGTGGTATTGCTGGTGCATTTGGTGTTGCAGAAGACCCTTCTCAATTTTCCATAGCCTGCCGACAAATCGGTCCCATTATTATCAATGAAAAATTACCTCAAGAAGAAACTGCCTTCACAGAGGGTACCTCGTTATTTTTTAAAGAAACTAAAGTTAGCAGAATGTTTGACGAAAAACGCAACACACTGATCTATGTTGCGATTAGTAGAAAACTTATTGAAGGTGCCCCCGCAAATAGTATTTCGACGGTGCCGATCATGCCTTGGGTCACAAAATAACAGATTGGTATCAGAAAATGCGTAGGCAAAGGCCGACAAAATTTATTTATTGGCGCGATGATAAATAATTTCTGTAACTACCGCTGGATCAGCAAGTGTAGAAATATCACCCAGATTATCGAGTTCATTAGCAGCAACTTTACGTAAAATACGACGCATAATTTTACCTGAACGCGTTTTTGGCAAACCAGGTGACCATTGAATAATATCGGGATTGGCAATGGCTCCTATCTCTTTTCTTACTAAATCAATCAGCTCTTTACGTAGTAGTTCAGAAGGTTCTACACCATTATTTAATGTCACATAAGCATAAATCCCCTGCCCTTTTATGTCGTGTGGATAACCTACAACAGCCGCTTCAGCAACCAGTTCGTGCAGCACTAATGCACTTTCAATTTCTGCTGTACCCATACGATGTCCTGATACATTAATCACATCATCGACACGACCCGTTATCCAAAAATACCCATCTTCATCACGACGGGCACCATCACCGGTAAAATAATATCCAGGATAATTTTTAAAGTAGGTATCTATAAAACGTTGATGATCGCCATATATTGATGTTGATTGCCCTGGCCAAGAACTACTGATCACTAAAATTCCCTCAGCAACACCCTCCATAACATTACCCTGAGCGTCCATGATTTCTGGTTTAATACCAAAAAAAGGTAATGTTGCCGAACCAGGTTTTAAGGCAGTTACCCCAGGCAAAGGGGTGATTAAAATACCACCTGTCTCAGTTTGCCACCATGTATCCATAATTGGACAACGACTCTCACCCACAACATGATAATACCATTCCCAAGCTTCGGGATTAATAGGTTCTCCAACACTACCTAAAATGCGCAAACTACTCCGATCAGTGCGCATCACATAGTCATTGCCATACGCCATTAATGCCCTGATAGCCGTTGGTGCGGTATAAAAAATATTGACCTGATGTTTATCGATAATACGCCAGAAACGATCCGCTTCCGGATAAGTAGGCACACCTTCAAACATTAATGTAGTTGCACCATTACACAATGGCCCATAAATCATATAAGAATGACCGGTAATCCAACCAATATCTGCAGTACACCAATAGATATCACCGTCTTGATAATTAAAAACATGCTTATGCGTTATCGCAGCATATAACAAATAACCACCCGTGGTATGTAAAATACCTTTAGGTTTACCGGTTGACCCTGAAGTATATAAAATAAACAAAGGGTCTTCAGCCGCCATTTCAACTGGCGGACAAATCTCTGATGCTAGCAACATAGCCTGGTGATACCAGATATCCCTAGACTCATCCCAAGCCACTGGATTCCCTGTATTCTTTATGACAATTACTTTTTTTATCTCAGGGCAGGATTCCACCGCGATATCAACATTGGCTTTAATTGCTAACGTTTTACCACCCCGATAACCTTCGTCGGCACAAACCACATAATGACAATCTGAATCTACTATACGATCTTTTAAGGCTTCTGCAGAAAACCCTCCAAAAACAATTGAATGCACAGCACCAATACGTGTGCAAGCCAACATTACTGTTGCCGCTTCGCTGATCATGGGCAAATAAATACAAACACGATCACCTTTTTTAACACCTTGCGATATCAAAACATTAGCAAACTTACAAACCTCTTTATGTAATTGCCGATAAGTGATTTTATTATCCTGAGACGGATCATCCCCTTCCCAAATAATAGCCACCTGATCACCTCGGGATTCAAGATGTCGATCAATACAATTCACACTAACATTAAGTGTGCCACCTTCAAACCAACGAATGTGGCCAGTTAAATAATCATAATCCATCACACTATTCCAAGGCTTCATCCAGTCTACAAAATTATTTGCCTGATCCGACCAAAAAGCATCTGGACTATCAATTGAATATTGATACATGTCTCGATAGCCCTGGGCATTGATATGAGAAGAGGCTAAGATAGCCTTCTTTACATCATAAATTTTACTGTCTGACATTGATAATCCTCAAAGTATCTAAAATAGACTATGACTTACTGAGACCTTTGCACGAAGCCAGCAAAAATCCCATAAAAGTAAGATAATACAGTATATGAAATCATCTGACCTAAATCATCAAAATGGGGTGGGAAAGCCTACAACAAACGACATTGATTGATAAGATATGATGCTAATTTAGCATTAGGTTTTAAAAGAATTAGATGACGTGCATTAACTCATTGTTTGGTTTCGTAATAAAACTTACTCGCCAATCTTCATTTCAGTCCACTCGTTGAAAAACCGTGGCTACGCTTCGCTATTGTTGCAATAGTTGTTATGCCTTAAGTGATCCAGATTTAAAAAAACAACTGGCGCGTGGCCTGTTTTATCGTCATCAAAGTATCATGAGGATTTTGACCACCGCCATTACTTAGACCACGCTTGTAAACGTCTTTTAACTGGGGGCAGAAGGCTTACCAGTCAATAAACGAGTTCAACAATGATTTACATTCTTAACTTATTGGTTTAATTAAAAAAAATTGGCCTTATGCTAGGGAATCAAATAGTTTTATATTCATTTGACTTAGGTTGTACAGAGGTCCTAAGCATTAAAAAAACCTATATTATCTCGCCAATTAATTTTTTACTCTTAAGCCAATTAAGCTGTTACATCTATGTAACATAAGATATTAAAAACTTTGATACAATAAAAATGAATTGATGAATATTGATGCTATACACACCAATTTTAATATACTGCTAGAAATAATAAAGTGGAGGTAAAAGCAGACAGTAACACGGTGAACGTATATCTAATGATCATTTTAATTTCGATCTATTAATTGAATTGAATCATTCATTTATATTGATCATAGGCTAACTCACAATTAAAAAACACTCTATATTTTAAATTTTTTCACTTAATATTCAAAAAGGAATTCCCTGATGAGCCTTAAAATCATAACAAACAGTCATAATTTCGTAAAAGTACTGACTCCGATTGCGCTAAGTGGACTATTGTGTGCCTGCGCATTAATGCAGTCAGAAAAAGTAAACAATACAGAGAAACTCCTGGCTGCTGCTGGCTTCAAAATGATACTTGCAAACACACCTGAA
>CAJAHC010000155.1 GCA_903939355.1 uncultured Methylococcaceae bacterium
AGGCTTGTCAATATCATTGATGGTTTTGAAGGGCCGTTGGATCAAAATAATCATCGAGGTAATCTTGGTGGCTGGCGTTTTAATAATTTACCTTGGATTCAAAGTTAATAGCGTTTTAAAGTCATCAGATTTGACGTACCTTTTACTTTCGATACCTTCACATAATAAAAACTAATCCTTATTAATCTAAACACAAATACATTACATGCTATATAGCGTGCTTAAAACTACCCTATACTCATTTTATTAAACCATTAGAGAACACAAAAAGTGATCGAAAAATTAAGAAACATTGCCATTATTGCTCACGTTGACCACGGTAAAACGACCCTAGTTGATAAGTTATTACAACAATCGGGAACATTTGCCGCACATACCAAGGTGACTGAGCGAATGATGGATTCCAACGATATTGAAAAAGAACGTGGTATTACTATCTTGGCAAAAAACACTGCACTAGATTGGAATGGTTACCACATCAATATTGTTGACACTCCTGGCCATGCTGATTTTGGCGGCGAAGTGGAACGTGTTTTATCGATGGTTGACTCAGTATTACTTCTTGTAGATGCAGTTGATGGTCCTATGCCACAAACTCGTTTTGTAACCCAAAAAGCCTTCGCTCTGGGGTTAAAGCCTATTGTTGTAATTAATAAAATTGACCGGCCTGGTGCACGCCCCGATTGGGTTGTTGACCAAACTTTTGACTTGTTTGATCGATTAGGTGCAACCGATGAACAATTGGACTTTCCAATCGTTTATGCCTCTGCAATCAACGGCTACGCTGGCCTAGAGCACACTATAACCGGCGGTGATATGACGCCTTTATTTGAAACGATTATAGAAAAAGTCAGTCCACCTCCTGTGGATATGGACGGTCCTTTCCAAATGCAGGTTTCCAGTCTGGATTACAATACTTATGTCGGTGTTATTGGTATTGGACGTATTCAACGCGGGAGCATCAAACCAAATCAACCAATAACCATCATCAATCGGGAAGGTGTCGAGCGTAAAGGCCGTATGTTGCAAATCTATGGCTTTCATGGCTTGGAGCGTGTTGAGGTTGCCGATGCGCGAGCTGGTGACATTATTGCTTTTGCTGGTATTGAAAAACTAGAAATTTCCGATACGCTCTGTCATCCAGATGCTGTAGAAGCCATGAAACCTTTGTCAGTTGATGAACCAACTGTAACAATGACATTTCAAGTAAATAATTCACCTTTTGCCGGCAAAGAAGGTAAATTTGTTACAACTCGTCAGATTCGTGACAGGCTGGATAAAGAACTTCAACATAATGTTGCTTTAAAAGTAGAAGACACAGCCGATCCAGATAAATTTAAAGTATCAGGTCGTGGTGAATTACATTTATCTGTTCTTATTGAGAACATGCGTCGTGAAGGCTTCGAAATGGGCGTTTCGCGTCCAGAAGTAATCATCAAAGAAATTGATGGAAAAAAATGCGAACCCTTTGAAATGGTGACCATTGAAGTTGAAGAAGAGCATCAAGGCTCTATCATGGAAAAATTGGGTGAACGTAAGGGTGATTTAACCAATATGGTACCTGATGGCAAAGGCCGTATTCGTTTGGAATATATGATGCCCTCACGTGGTCTGATTGGCTTTCAAACTGAATTTATGACAGCAACCTCAGGCTCTGGCCTGCTATATCATGTATTTGACCATTACGGTCCGATGAAAGCCGGTGAAGTTGGCAATCGTCAACGTGGTGTAATGATATCAATGGTTGCAGGCAAAGCCGTTACTTATTCCTTGCATCCGTTACAAGAACGAGGTGAATTGCTTCTGGTTAATGGTGATGAAATATACGAAGGCATGTTGGTAGGTTTGCATTCTCGAAGCAATGATTTATGCGTCAATCCTTGCAAACCAAAACAATTAACCAACGTTCGTGCATCGGGTACTGATGAAAGCTTGGTATTGGCACGGATTCAAAAAATGACTTTAGAACAAGCGCTGGAATTTATTGCTGAAGATGAACTGGTTGAAGTTACGCCCAAGTCCATACGCTTACGCAAAAAATTATTAACTGAAAATGAACGCAAAAGAGCATCAAAGAATTAAAGTTAAACTGGAAAATTCTTTCGATTAATCTAAAGCCAAGCCAGATAGGGTGGATAATATTTTCTTTCCACCCTATCTTACCCACTTTATAAAAAAGTTATGACTCAAAGAATCGCTGAAGTTGAACGTAATACACTGGAAACCCAAATAACTTGTAAAATCAATTTAGATGGGACAGGCAAATCCTCATTCCTAACCGGCGTACCCTTCCTTGATCATATGCTTGATCAAATCGCCAGACATGGTTTAATTGACATGGATATTATCGCCAAAGGCGATTTAGAGATTGATTCTCACCATACTGTTGAAGATATCGGTATTACTTTAGGCCAGGCATTTGCAAAAGCAATCAGCGATAAAAAAGGTATTTATCGTTATGGACATTCATACGTTCCTTTGGATGAAGCCTTATCAAGAGTCGTTATTGATTTCTCAGGGCGACCCGGCTTGTTCTACGAGGTTAAATATCCAAAAGCCATGATAGGCAGTTTTGACGTTGATTTGTTTAGAGAATTTTTTCAGGGCTTTGTCAACCATGCAGGTGTCACTTTGCATATCGATAATTTGAAAGGCGTAAATGCTCATCATGTTGCTGAAACCATTTTTAAAGCCTTTGGCCGTGCTATTCGAATGGCCATTACCGCCGATGTAAGGATGGAAGGTATAATGCCATCTACCAAAGGCAGTCTTTAGCCTTCACATTAACTCCCAAATTTGTTTTATGTCCTCCGTCGCTGTTATAGATTATGGAATGGGCAATTTGCATTCAATCGCAAAAGCCCTCCAACATGCTGCACCAAATGTTGATGTACAAATTGTTGCTGATGCCGATCAGATTTTACAAGCCGACCGCGTAGTTTTCCCTGGTGTTGGTGCTATGCGTGATTGCATGCATGCACTAAATCAATCAGGCTTGTCTAACATTATCCAACAGGTTGCCAAAACAAAACCTCTGTTAGGTATTTGCTTGGGCATGCAGGCACTATTAACAGACAGTGAAGAAAATGAAGATACACTGGGGCTGAATATCTTTCCTGGACATGTTGTACGATTTCCTGAAACACTGCTAGATGCTCAAGGTAATAAGCTAAAAATTCCGCACATGGGCTGGAATGAAGTCCATTTTATGCCGCACCCGTTATGGCACAATATTCCACAAAACAGCCGTTTTTATTTCGTGCATAGTTATTATGCACAAGCTAATGATAGCTCTTTAGTTGCGGCAACATCAGAA
>CAJAHC010000156.1 GCA_903939355.1 uncultured Methylococcaceae bacterium
CGTCGCTGATAAAGTCGCAACTCGGGCTGAAATTTTTCAACGGCAATTAGGTGCCTGTAAAATGAATTAAAAAAGAATGCAGTTTTTTGATAAACTACCCTTTTTTACGTCACTTAAAAGGCAAAACCGTGAGAAAAATTCAAACTCAAGTTTTTTTAATTATTACTGTTATTCTTATAGGGATTACTATGTTTTCAATGGCCAATGCCATCACACCTGAAGAAAATAAAGCTGCAGGTACCGCTTTTCTGGCGGAAAATGCTAAAAAACCCAATGTCGTAACGACAGCAAGTGGCTTGCAATATGAAGTTTTAAAACAAGGTACAGGTAAAGTTTCACCAGCTGCAACTGATACTGTCACTGTTCATTATAAAGGCACAACTATTGATGGAGCTGAGTTTGACAGTTCTTATAGTCGAGGTGAGCCAACTTCATTCCCTTTAAACAGGGTTATTCCTGGTTGGACAGAAGGCGTTCAGTTAATGAAAGAGGGTGATACCTATCGCTTTTATATACCTTCAGAATTGGCTTATGGTGAACAAGGTGCTGGCGGATCAATTGCACCAAATTCAGCGTTAATATTTGATGTTGAACTGATCAAAATTCAATAATAAAATTCTAAAAAGGCGTAAGGAGTCAGGCAAGTTGCCTGTGCCTTACGCCTTTTTTATTGATCAATTTAAATGCATTATTGGATTGGCTGCTTTATCCGGTATGATTTATCGATAAAACTTTCTACCGTTTGTCGGTAGCCATTTTCGTTTTACGCCATTCACTATTATTTATGTCTACTTATCAGTTGTTCGCCACCACGCCAAAGGCGATGGAAACCATTCTTACCGATGAGCTTAGAACATTTGGTATCAACAATATCAAAGCCACAATGGCAGGTGTTGCATTTCAAGGTGACTTGGAAACTGCCTATCGAGCTTGTTTATGGTCCAGAACAGCCAATAGAATTTTACTGGTATTAAGTTCTTTTGAAGTTAAAACCCAAGAAGATCTTTATAACGGTGTGCAACAAATCAATTGGTTTGAACATATCAATCCTGAAGATACCTTTGCCGTATCGTTTAGCGCAAAAAATTCACAAGCCATTAATAATACGCATTTTGGTGCTTTAAAAGTGAAAGATGCCATTGTCGACCAGATGCGTGACACCTTTCAAATACGACCGAGTATTGATACAGAACGCCCGAATATTCGTATTAATGTATATTTGCAAGGTGAGCAAGCGCAATTGAGTTTGGATTTGTCAGGTGAGAGTTTACATCGCAGGGGCTATCGTGATGTTAACATCAGAGCGCCCATGAAAGAAAACTTGGCTGCTGCCATGTTGTTGCGTTGTGGTTGGCCGGAGATTGCCAAACACAAGGGTACATTGATTGATCCCATGTGTGGTTCAGGTACCTTATTGCTCGAAGCGGGGATGATTGCCGCAGATTACGCACCTGGTCTGTTACGTGATTATTTTGGTTTTATTGGTTGGAAGAAACATGACGCTGAGTGTTGGAATAAATTACGAATGGAAGCTTTGCAGCGTAGAAAAACAGGCATGGAAAGGCTTCCTATTATTGTCGGCTTTGATCAAAATAAACAAACGGTTAAAACCGCATTAGCGCATATTGCCAATGCTGGATTGCAAAATAAAATACATGTGGAGCGTCGTGATATTGAAGATGCCGAACCGGCAGAAAGTTGGAAGACAGGCTTGTTAATCTGTAATCCTCCTTACGGTGAACGCTTAGGAGATGAACAAGAAACGGCGGAGCTGTACAAAAAATTTGGTGAATCATTAAAAGCACATTTTATTGGTTGGAAAGCCGCCATGATTATCAGCAATCCGGAGTTGGGATTTCGTTTAGGCATACGCTCACAAAAACCCATTACTCTTTTTAATGGTGCGCTCGAGTGTAAATTATTACGTTTGAACATTGAAGAGAGTAATTTCTTTATTCCTAAAGCAAGAAATCAGGAAGAACGAATTACTAAGGTACTTGCGATTAACACAGCCCAGCAGCCGGAGAAAGAATTTAAATCACGGGTTGAGTTAATGAGTGAAGATGAACCCCTTGAGGTATCAGCAGACAAAAATGATGAGAGAGTTGGCGCAGTTGACTTTGCTAATCGCTTAAAAAAGAATTTTAAGAAATTGTCCAAATGGGCCAAGCAAAACGCGATTACTTGCTATCGTATTTATGATGCTGATTTACCGGAATATGCCGCAGCAATCGATATTTATGCGGGCGAGCAAACGTGGATTAATGTTCAGGAATATGAACCACCCAAAACCATCGATCAACATAAAGCTGATCAGCGCTTGGCAGGATTGCTTTCAGAAATACCCCAGGTGTTGGGTGTTGATAATGCGCAGGTTTTCTTAAAAATACGCAAAAAACAAAGAAGTACTGATCAATATGAAAAACACGATGATCAGGGTCGTTTTCATATTATTGAAGAAGGTGGCTGTAAGTTATTGGTTAACTTTGAAGATTATTTGGATACCGGATTATTTTTGGATCATAGGCCAATAAGGAAATTAATCCAGCAACAGGCTAACAATAAACGTTTTTTAAATTTGTTTGCTTATACCGGTAGTGCCACCGTACATGCTGCAATAGGCGGTGCAAAATCAACCACCACTGTGGATATGTCGAATACGTATATTGAGTGGGCCAAAAAGAATATGGCGTTGAATAAAAATGCTGGCGAGCATGAGTTTATTCAGGCTGATTGTCTGGATTGGTTAAAAACTGAAGCTAACGAGGAGGACAGGAGGCAGTATGATTTGATATTTCTTGATCCGCCTACCTTTTCCAATTCAAAACGTATGGATGATGTATTTGATATCCAAAATGATCATGTACAGTTAATTAAAAATGCCACTGCATTATTGGCAGATAATGGGGTTTTATATTTCTCTACCAACTTTAGGCGCTTTAAGATGGAGTTGTCAGCCTTATCAGATTTATCTATAGAAGATATTAGTGCCAGCACTATTCCGGAAGATTTTTTACGCAATCCCAGAATTCATTATTGTTGGAAAATTAGCAAATGATGCGTAGCATTAGATTATTGATTTCAGGTCGTGTGCAAGGCGTTTATTTTAGGATGTTCGCGCAAAAAAAAGCTAAACAACTGGGCGTAAAGGGATATGCTAAGAATCTTGCCGATGGTCGGGTTGAAATAATCGCAGAAGCTGATAACAGTAGTATTGAGCAATTAATTAAATGGAGTTACAAAGGGCCGATTACTGCACGAGTTGATGAAGTTGAGATTTCTGAATGGCCAATTGATGAGCAATTTACAACGTTTGAAATTAGATAAGGGTGTGTTAGTTTAGAGATTATCGGCGTTAATAATAGTCACTTTATAATTAACATGACTAACATAATCACAAAAACTTTGATCGATGATATCCGCTTTAGCCAATTGCTTGAAGGTGTAATTTTTATTAATAGTTACTGCTTTTACTAAAATAAGTTCTTTGGCTGATAGTGTGTCGGCTACCCATGCCGATAAACTGTCTGATGTTATATCCCATGAGGGTCGAATCCCCGCATTATCAAGTTCAATACTATCGGGCGACCAAATGACGGTTTTATGCTGTTGTATAAGACTGGATATCATTGTAATGGAATGGGCAATAGGTAAGGTATTATTAAGGCCTTGTATTAAGAAGGCCATCTGTTGCATGGCTAAAATTGCCATTCTATGTGCGGTGCTATCATCAAATTTAAATTGTTGTTGTGCGATTCTAACTTGATCAGCAAAAGCCCCGCCTCCTGGAACTATAACGATTGAACGGGTCTTGTAGTTTTGTTTCAACTTCTGTAAACAGTTAATCAACATGTCAGATTGCGCTAGACTCCCCCCTAGCTTGATGACAATCATATTGCAGTCAATTGTTGCAATAGATCAAGCATCGCACCTGCCTTGTCAAAACTTTCCTGATATTCGTCCTCCATGAGTGAATCATTGACAATGCCACCACCTGCCCAAAAACGGATGGTATTATGAGAATGAACGAGCGTTCTGATAGCAATGTTGGTATCCATGTTGCCATTAAAGCCAATATACCCGATGGCGCCACAATAAATCCCACGTCGATTGGGTTCTAGTTCTTCTATAATTTCCATAGCCCGAATCTTGGGTGCGCCCGTAATTGATCCGCCAGGAAAGCAGCTTTTTAATAAATCGATTGCCTGCTTATCATCTGCTAACAGGCCTGTCACAGTGCTTACCAGATGATGTACTGTTGCATAACTTTCAACATCAAATATGAGCGGTACTTTTACGGAGCCTTTTTTACAGGTCTTGCTAATATCATTGCGGAGCAAGTCCACTATCATTAAGTTTTCAGCTTTATCCTTGTGACTGTTTTTAAGTAAATTGATTTGTTGTTGATCTTCAATTTCGTCAATTTTTCTGGGACGCGTGCCTTTAATAGGTTTGGTTTCAACTTGTCGATTGGTAAGCTTTAAAAAACGTTCTGGAGAGGAGCTTAAGATTTGTACAGCGGGCAAATTAAGATAACAACTGAATGGCGCGGCATTTAATTCGCGTAGTTTGCCATACGCTGTCCAAGGGTCACCTTCACAATCAGCAGTAAATCGTTGAGCCAGATTGACTTGGTAACAATCACCCTCTTTTAAGTATTGTTTGATGCGATTAAATGCATTTGAATAGTCCGCTTTACTCATATTAGAGTTCACAGCACTAACTACTTTGAAAGGAACAAATGCTGGCTTGTTAGGCAAATGACTAAATAGGCTTATTAACCCCTGCCATTGTTGTGTATTGCATTCATAACCGACCAGATGACTTTCTTGTTTGTGATGATCAACAATGACTGCCCAGTTATAGATACCCACAGCCATTTGTGCAATAAGTTCTGCATCATTAGCAATGACGGGAAGTGATTCAAGTCTTCTTGCTAAGTCATAAGAAAAATAGCCGATGGCACCACCGTTAAAAGGTAAGTGATCATATCCTACGAGGCTAGGTAAAAGTTGCTCTTTCAGTAATTCAAAGGGATCAGCAGTGGATCTTATCATTGAATTAATATGTGTTATTTCGGTAATAGTATCTTTCGTTACCAAGGTGCATATTGGATCTGCAGCTAGAATGTCATAGCGTCCTTGAGTGCTATGAGGAAAGCCACTATCCAAAAAAACAGACCAAGGTCGATCTACGATTAAAGAAAAAAGTGTGGAACTATCAGCCAAATACGGAAGTGGGTGAGTAAGTTGTTTTTGTGCAAGCATTTAAAAAGCAGTGTAATAAAAAATCGTAATAACCTTAAAGACTGACAAAGCAGCTACAAGAAAAATGGGATAAAGATGTAATGTATAAAGGAACAGGAAAAGGCTATAAAAAAACGCTGTAACGTGTTGTTTAATCTAAACGTAAGGTAGGCTTTTATTTAGTTAAATCATAAACTGATTTATATTTAAATTCCAGTCACATAACTGATGAGTTAAAATTCGGCCATGTATCATGGGTTGAAATTTTTTTTTAGCTTTAAGGATAGGCATTGAAAGTTCTTTGTATGAATAATTTGATCACAAATAAGTAGGCTTTTATAGTAAACTTTTACTAAAGTAAAAGCCTAAATTCACCATGGGTTGCTATCAATTTAATTTAAAATCACACATGACAAAGCACAATCATTTATCTTTTTTGTTTACGGTAGTCAGTCGTTTTTTTTCTAAAAAAATCAGGAAGGCTTATTACTGCACGAGAGAATCTATCGGTGAGCATAAACGGGAAATTGTTGTCTATCAGGTCGAACAAACCTGTAATAAACTTCAAGAAACTAAAGAGGAGTTTGAAGAGACATTGGTGCGTTTCAAGAGTTTGATCCATACCAATGAGGCTTCCCTAGATCATAGATATAACCTACTTAATAGGCAATATCAGTTCTGTCGATCAAAATCAGATGCTGTCAGCAATAAAATCAGGGCGATACAAGAAGTTAGTGAGGCCTTATTTGCGGAGTGGGAAAATGAGCTGAATGAATATAGCAATCGCACTTTACGAGCCAGTAGTAAACAGCAGTTAAAAGCGGCTAGGCAAAATTATTCTCGTCTTATAAAAGCCATGCAACGAGCTGAAAGTAAAATACAGCCCGTTCTGGCAGCATTCAAAGATCAGGTTTTATATTTGAAACATAATCTTAATGCGCGTGCTATTGCAACACTTCAACACGAGTTTATTGAAATTAGCATTGATATATCGCAACTTATCCAGGCAATGGAACACACGATTACCGAGGCAAGTTATTTTTTATCAAGTTTGGTTGATGTTGATAAAAAAGCAGTTAAACAAAAAGCCTTGCCTTGGTAATTTAGTGATCAATATCACATAAAATCAAAATATCGCAGTTTACGTTTGTTTATAGCTTGTAAAGCACATCATTAGCTTTATCTTTTTCTTGAGCATCTTTTGACTTGCTTTTACGATTATCTTGATCAGATCTGTCTTTACTAAATTTAGTAATCATTTGTTCCCAGCTTGTGTAATCTTCATAACCTTTAAAACCAGAAGCCTTACGTTCTTGATAAATTTCTTTACCTAAGCCAATGATTTCTTCAGGTGTTTTTCCATCAACTGCGTTGAGAAATTCTGAATCATCTTTCTTTGCATCTCTTATGGTCCAGAATGATACTTCAAATTCAATTCGAGTTTCTGGAGGTAATTTATTTTTGAGAGCTTTGACTGATCGATAAGCTGTCGATGTGTTGTGTCCGTTTATTTCTTGTCCTTTACCACAAGCAATTAAAGTTGTGCAAGTAATGATAAGCAGCACAGTAGATAGTTTCTTCATTAAAGATAACCTCGAAGTTAGATACAGGTTCATGATAAGGTATTTATGACGCCATATCACCAAACAAAGTAAAATGGTCCTTCACCCAATGGGCAAGTA
>CAJAHC010000157.1 GCA_903939355.1 uncultured Methylococcaceae bacterium
AATCAAGGTAAGAAGTTAAGTGATTATTAGCATTAAACAATGGTTCAAGTCTTCGTTTGCTTAATTATATCTATTGCGGATTTATTTATCAATTCATGCACGCCTAGTCTATGGCGCATTTTGCTCTCGATGCATACAACCGTCGATCAAACATTTTAGACAGCAATACTTCTGACTTAATCATAATGCCATTGACATCAAAGTAGTTCTGCGTTAATTATTGGGCAAATTAAATCTCAGGAGGTCTTTCGTGAGAAATATCCTGGCTACCTTTTTAACTATTTTGATGCTTCTTCCAGTTTCGGCGATGGGCGAAATTCTGATAATTAAACAGACAGTAAATCAAACATTCGGGGGCGGTCAGTCCGCCGATGATGCGAGGATTTACGGCATAGCCAAGGCTAAAAGAGAGGCTCTGGAAATGGCGGGGACTTATATTGAAAGCCTCACCGTTGTCCAAAATTCTAAAGTGGAGAAGGATGAGATTCTCGCTTTAACAGCCGGTGTTCTAAAGGCGGAAGTTATTTCCCAAAAGAATTATCACACAGACGATGCCTTCGGTATTGAGATTATTGTTAATGTCGTTGTAGACACTTCTGTTTTGGAAGAAAGAGTAAAAAAACAGTTGCAAGACAGAAACCACCTGACTCAGCTCAAAGAAACTCAAAAAAGGGAAACAGAACTTCTCCAGAAAGTGGCGCAACTTGAAGACGAAAACCGGAAACTGACGGCAGCAAAACAAAGCACTGAGAAGTTAAAAAAGGAATTTCAGCAAACCTCCGCAGGGCTCACGGCAGTGGATTGGGCTAAGAAGGCTTACTCATTATGGGATGGGGAAAAACATACCGACCCCAAGAAAGTTATCGAATATCTGGATAATGCTATTAAACTTAATTCAAATTATGCCGAAGCCTACAATAACCGGGGGTATGCTTACAATGAAATTGGTCAGTATCAACGTGCCATTGAGGACTTTAATAAAGCCATCCGCCTGAAGCCGAAAGATGACGTTGCCTACGTCAACAGGGGGCTTGCCTACTCTGACCTTGGCCAGTATCAACGCGCCATCGAAGACTATAATCAGGCCATCCGCCTGAAACCGGATGATGCCAAACCCTATAATAACAGAGGAGTTGTTTACAAAGAACTTGGACAGTATCAACGAGCTATCGAAGACTACAACAAGGCCATCCGCCTGAAACCGGATTATGCTGATGCCTATAGTAACCGCGGGAATTCTTACGGTAACCTTGGTCAGCATCAGCGTGCTATTGAGAACCATAATGAAGCCATCCGCCTAAAACCTGATGATGCCGAGGCCTATGTCAACCGTGGGGCTGCTTACGCTGAATTTGGTCAGCATAAACGTGCAATTGAAGATTTTAATGAAGCCATTCGCTCAAAACCGGATTTAGCTGGAGCTTACTACAACCGTGGTTTTGCTTATGATATGCTCGGTCAATATCAACGCGCTATCGAGGACTACAATCAGAGCATCCGCCTGAAACCGGATTATGCCATGGCCTACTCCAACCGTGGACTTCTTTACGATAACCTTGGTCGGTATCAGAGTGCCATCGACGACTATAATCAGGCAATCAGTCTGCAACCAAATTATGCTATAGCCTACAACAACCGAGGAGTTGTTTACTTTAAGCTTAACCAGTATCAGCGTGCCATCGATGACTACAACATTGCCATTCGCCTGAAACCGGATTATGCCAATGCCTATGGCAAAAGGGCTGCTGCTTATTTATCGCAAGGCAATAACAATCTGGGCTGTCGAGATGCGCAAAAAGCGTGTGCATTGGGAATGTGCGAAGTATTAGGACAGGCTAAAGGCAAAGGACTCTGCCGTTAATTTATAGGGGGACTCTAAAACTGATTACAAATGGTAATATTCAATGGATGTATTGCAACTATTTTACTGCTTTGTAGATGTACTAGTCTGCCCTACCCAACTTCCAATTGACACTGTTTGCCAAATCAAATATAGATCAGGCCGCATGATATTATTTAGTCATTTCACGGCTTGGCTGGGGAGTCAGGAATTAATGAAAAGTTTTTCCAATATCTTGTCAATTGCAGAATAGTTGCTAGATTAGCACAAATATTTGCGGTAAGGAGTAGAAATGGGTTTAATAAAATTACTATTTAGTGATCCGGCGGCATTTGTCATGCTGTCAGTGCTTCTTTTGTACTCGGTAATCTTTCATGAACTTGCGCATGGCTGGGTTGCGTATAAAATGGGTGATCCCACAGCTAAAATGCTGGGCCGGTTGACTCTCAATCCGGTCAAACATCTCGATCCTCTCGGGACATTGCTGCTTTTAATTATAGGTTTTGGCTGGGCAAAACCGGTTCCGGTAAATCTGGGGAACATCCCCATCGATAAAAGGCGCAAAGGGATCATTCTTGTTTCGGCGGCAGGCATCACAGCTAATATCATTTGTGCCTTTATCGCGCTTTTGTTGCTGCAGCTTCTTGCTCCCGGCCGTGATGACATTATGTATAAAATTCTTAATCTGCTGGCCTATATCAACATACTGCTTGCCGCTTTTAATTTAATCCCGATTCCTCCGCTTGACGGATCTAAGATTCTCATGGGTTTTGCGCCTCAGTCGGTCAACCGGGTACTGAATCAAGTTGAACCATTTGGGTTTTTTATTGTTATCGGCTTGTTGTATTTAGGTTTTCTCAATCCGGTAATCGAGGTGCTTCAAGATGTCATTGTTAATTTTATATCGTTAATTTTGCATGCAATAGGAGTTGGGTAGGGGATGGATAAACTAATGATAACAATTAATCAAAAGGAGATAATTTTATGCTGACATTTCCAGAGCTTTTAAAAAACAGAAGAGCAATCCGTGATTTTCAGGAAAAAGAAATTTCGCTGGATGTAGTAAAAGAAATCCTTCAGGAATCATGCCTTGCGCCTTCGGCCAGTAACGGCCAGCCCTGCCAGTTCATCATTGTCAATAACCGGAAGATGCTGAAAAAACTATCTGATGAAAGT
>CAJAHC010000158.1 GCA_903939355.1 uncultured Methylococcaceae bacterium
GAATTTGATGCCGTGATGACAGTGCTTCCGGCTGAACCGCTAGATTTTATGCAACGCTTGGCAGCTGTGAAGTCCTTTAGGCAGTTACCTGAAGCTGCAAGTCTTGCTGCTGCCAATAAACGAATACGCAATATTCTTAAAAAATCAGATACTAAACCTGCTGATAATATTGGTAATCTCGTTGAACATGAAGAAATTCAATTACTCCAAGCAGCCAGATTATCAGCTACTGATATTCACCCTTTACTGAACTGTCGTGACTATCAAAAAACACTTAATCGCTTGGCACAGTTAAAAAGTGATGTTGATTCTTTTTTTGATAATGTCATGGTTATGACTGATGATATTGAGCTACGGGGCAATCGGCTAGCCTTATTAGAGCTATTATCCGAACAATTTTTAACTTGTGCTGATATATCTAAGTTACAGTCCTGATTTTTGGAAAATACTTATTTAGAGTACGACCAAATTAAATGACTAGTATTGTACTTCGACGTTGAATCCACCATCTATGCCTAAGCATCGTTATATTTTATTGGATCGTGATGGTGTTATTAATCATGATTCCGATGCATTTATTAAATCGCCAGATGAGTGGCAACCTATTGAAGGTAGTCTTGAGGCAATCGCTTTACTAAATTTAGCAGGCTTTAAAGTTATTATTGTGACTAATCAGTCAGGAGTTGCTAAGGGACTTTTAGATGAAAACATGCTGGCAAACATACACTCCAAGATGATACAACTAGTGAATAATAAGGGAGGTGATATTGAAGCAATATATTATTGTCCACATGGTTCCGATAGTGATTGCGAGTGTCGAAAACCCAAACCAGGTATGCTTGAAACTTTTGCTAAAGACTTTGATGTAACCCTCTCTACCATAACGGTAATTGGTGATTCTTTGCGAGATTTACAAGCTGCAGAAGCAGTTGGTGCAGAACCTATATTAGTTAAAACGGGTAAAGGCCAAATAACTTTATTGAATAATCCACATCTTAATTTTCTTGTTTTTGAGAACTTATATGACGCAGCAAAACACATTATTTCAAGACACTAGACCAAAAAACTATATCGGCTCAGCGGTGTTATTTTTTGGTATTTTTTTTACTGCAACTATTGTCGGTATTTTGCTTATTACAGGGATGGTAACGACATTTAAAATACGTTGGAAAATAGGTTATTTTTGGTGCGCAATTATCGGTTGGATTACTAAAGTTTTTTGTGGCCTTACTTTCCAAGTGGAAGGAATGGAACATATCGATGCAAAGCAGCCAGTAGTTTTTTTAAGTAATCACCAATCTGCATGGGAAACACTTGCTTTGCGTTATATTTTACCTCCCCATTCAGTGGTAATAAAGCGTGAATTATTGTTGTTTCCAATTTGGGGTTGGTCATTATTGACACTAAAATCTATTGTTATTAATCGCAAAAATCAACGAGGAGCCTTACGTGCTTTAATAGAACAAGGCACACGTTATTTAAATGAAGGCTTATCTGTACTGATATTTCCTGAAGGCACACGGGCAGGTGCTGGAGAAGTATTGAAGTTTAATGTGGGTGGTGCGTTGTTGGCACATAAGTCCGGATTTCCAGTAATTCCGATTGCACATAATGCAGGCGATTATTGGCCACGGTACAGTTTTTTTAAGTATCCAGGTGTCATAAAAGTAAAGATTGGTCCAGTTATTGAAACGAAGGGGCGTAAAGCTGCAGATATCAATGCAGAAGCCGAGAGCTGGATAATACAAGCCATGAAAAGTATGGATTAGAGTTAAATATAACTTTGCTTTAATCGTTTATACATATAATGCCCAACCAACAATTTCGCTCACATTATGGTCATAATAAAATGAAAAAAATACTCCTCCTTTCCTTGTCTACATTATTACTTACAGCTTGTGCTGATAGAAATGAGTATGAAAAAGCTGTGACAGAACAAATGGAAAAAGAATCTGAAGTAAAGGATTACAAAATAGTACCTGAATATATTGCCAAATGTGTGGTAGAGAAATCGTCAAAAAAAATGCATGGCGTGTTTCCTCTTGACCCCACTCGTCTTCTTGCTTATCGCAATTACACAAAAATGCTGACACTAGCTAATTCAGCTGACCCTAAAAAAACACTCGAAGAGTTACGTACTGATTTTGGTTCAGCTAAGGATCTGGTTGAAGCTCATACTAACTACACTGAAAGCCTAATGGAATGTTATTCCATAGTTATTGCTGAATCCGAATCTGCAGCAAAAGAAAAAAAGTAAATCTTCAACTATCCTAGGTTACAGGATAGACTATCCATGTTGTATATCTCATAGTATGGCTAAAGTATTACTTTAAAGTAAGCTTTAGCCATCCATTGATTTACCTATATAGTTCTACCGTTTTTATTGTGATATTTTTTTAACATAAATAACGCTATTTAGGTAAATATGAAGTTAAC